>NZ_JABXGF010000100.1:0-718 GCF_025407985.1 Curtobacterium sp. C2H10
GTGCCACCGCTCGGGATGCCGCTGCCTCGTGGGCCGCCGCGGTGCCGAGTGCACCCGAGGCTCCGTCGAGCGGACCCGGGTCCACGCCGGCACCCGGAGCCACGCCGACGCCCGCCGCGGGCGCTGCGAACGCGTCTTCGACCGGCCAGGGCACGACTGCGGGCGACGAGCCGGCCGTGCGTCCCATCGGCGCCGTCGGGTTCCAGCAGCTCCGCGACTCCTGGCCGCAGATCGTCGAGCACGTCCAGCGGCAGAAGCGTTCGGCGTGGTCCGTGGTCGTCACGGCGCAGGTCACGGCGCTGCGCGACGACGTCCTCACCCTCACGTTCCCAAGCCAGCAGGACGTCGCCTCGTTCAAGGAGATGTCCGACCCGAACGCCAGCGTCAGCGAGCTCCTGCGGGCCGCGATCGTCGACGTACTCGGGCTCCGTGTGAAGTTCGTCGCCCGTGGTCCCGGTGGGCCGGGGCAGCAGCGACCGCCGCAGCAGCCCGGGGCCCAGCCGCCGCAGGGGGCCGCGCAGCCGGCGCCGGCTGCCGCGCCTGCCCCTGACGCCGCTGTTGCCGCTGCTGCGAGTGCTGCACGGCCCGGTGCCGACCGGTCCGCCGAGACGGCTCCGGCCGCCCCCGCGCGTCCGGAGCCGACGACGGCCGAGCCGCTCGGGTCCGCCGAGCGGCCGGCGGCGGAGGACTCCGCCGACCGGTCCGCTGCCCAGGAGTC
>NZ_JABXGF010000101.1:0-610 GCF_025407985.1 Curtobacterium sp. C2H10
GGTGTCCCGGAGGGCAACGCCTCCGCGACCGCCCGCGGACGCTCCACCACGGTCCGTGTGGTGCCCGTCAGCGGGATCCCCGTCGACGACGCGGTCATCCGCGACGCCGTCCGGGACCGCCTGTCCGGGTTGGACGAACGCTTCGGCCGACGCGTCAGCGTCACGGTCGAGGAGAAGGGAACCCTCGCATGACCAAGAGCAACCGGACCCTGAACCGGATCATCCTGTTCGTCCTCGGCCTCGTCGCGGTCATCGTCGGCATCACCATCGGCGCGGGCGTCCTGCCCGCCGTCCGCGACGCGATCTCCGGCACCATCCAGCTGCCCCGGAATCTAACCGTGCCGGCGTCGTCGCTGTGGATCATCGTCGCGGCCTGCGCCGTGGTGATCGTCCTGGCGTTGGTGTGGGTGTTCACCCGCGGTGGGGGTGGCACGTCCGTCGCCGTCCGGGAACGCTCCGGCGACGACCAGGTCACCGTCAACGTCGCTCTCGTCCGCGACGTCGTCGACCACGAACTCGACGGCGTCCGCGATGTCATCAGTGCCCGCGTCGACACGTACCTCGTCCGCCGGCAACGCGCCGCACGCATCCGCGTCGCGGTCCGCCGCGG
>NZ_JABXGF010000102.1:0-472 GCF_025407985.1 Curtobacterium sp. C2H10
CGACGGGATCGCCTGCGGTGCGGGGGCGCCCAGCGAGGACGCGGGGCGCAGCTGTGCCGCGAGGGCCGCGTCCGCCGTCGGGTCGGACGTGGTCGGGACGGGAGCGACGGGCTCACCGGTGTCGGTGGTGCCGAACGGTGCCGACCACGAGCGCTCGGCCCCGGCGGTGGGATCCGCGGCGGGGATCGTGGCGACGGCCCACTCGGTGACCGGGGCGCCGGTGGGCTCCGGGGCGGGGGTGGGCTCCGAGGCGGGGGTGGGTGCAGGGCGGGACTGCGTCGGGCGCTGGTCTCCCTGCGCGGGCGCCGCGTCCGGCCGTGCCGGAGCCGGAGCCGGTGCCGGAGCCGGTGCCGGTGCTGGTGCTGGTGCTGGTGCCGCGTGCTCCGACGGTGCCGTCTCGCGCGCGGCGGACTCCGGCGCCGAGGGTGCTCCGGTGGCGGATGCGCCCCCGCCGGACTCCTGGGCAGCGGAC
>NZ_JABXGF010000103.1:0-423 GCF_025407985.1 Curtobacterium sp. C2H10
ATCGCCCCGCTGCCCGGCACGGGTGCGTCGAGCGACGCCACGGCTGCTGCGGGAGTCGCGAGCGGCTGGGCGGCGGTGGTCGGCGCGGCGGGGACCGGCTGGACCAGGGCAGCGACGACCGACGCGGTGTCGACGGTCGGCGCCGTCCCCGTCGCGGCGGGACCGGCGGCTGTGCCGTCGCTGGAGGTGCCGCCGGCGGAGGTGTCATCGGCGGAGCGTGCCGCGGTGGGACGGGTCGCAGCGTCCGTCGTGCCGTCCGTCGTCGTCGCGTCCGTCGCCGAGCGGCGGTCCCGTCCTGCCGAGGCCGAGGCCGTGGGCGGCGCACCGCGGTCCGCTCCGGGCGCCGGGGTGCGGCGGTCGTGGGACGGCCCCGTCGGCGTGCGGCGCTCCCGGGCGTCGGCAGCCGAGGCAGCGGACGTGGAG
>NZ_JABXGF010000104.1:0-422 GCF_025407985.1 Curtobacterium sp. C2H10
ACCTGCAGCTGAGGTGCGCGAAAAAGAAAACCGCCATTAAGCCCTGGCTAATGGATAACAAGCTGGTGGTGGGGGTCGGGAATATCTACGCCAGCGAATCGCTGTTTTCCGCCGGGATCCATCCCGACCGGCTGGCATCGTCGCTATCGCATGAAGAGTGCGAGCGGCTGGTGAAGGTGATTAAAGCCGTGCTGCTGCGCTCGATTGAACAGGGCGGGACCACGCTGAAGGATTTCCTGCAAAGCGACGGTAAGCCGGGATATTTTGCCCAGGAGCTGCAGGTATACGGACGCAAAGGCGAGCCCTGTCGTACCTGCGGTACGCCGATTATCGCCGGCAAGCACGCCCAGCGGGCGACGTTTTATTGTCGCCAGTGTCAGAAGTAGGACATCGCCCCGAAAGCGCAAAGATTAGAGCTTTTT
>NZ_JABXGF010000105.1:0-408 GCF_025407985.1 Curtobacterium sp. C2H10
GTGCCGCCGGTGGTGAAGGTCCAGTCGCCGGTGGTGTTGGTGGTGATGGTGCGCAGGAGTGCGCCCTTGGTGTCGTGGAGTTGGACGGTCTTGCCGGGGGTGTTCTTGCCGGTGACGGTGATCTTCTGTCCCTTGGTGTACTCGGTGTGGGACGTGAGTCGGAGCGCGGGCTCGGTCGCTTCGCTGGTCTTGCCGGTGAAGGTGTGGGTGATGGTGTCGGTGCCGGAGGTGAACTTCCAGGTGACACTGTCGGTGGTGTAGGTGCCGCCGGTGGTGAAGGTCCAGTCGCCGGTGGTGTTGGTGGTGATGGTGCGCAGGAGTGCGCCCTTGGTGTCGTGGAGTTGGACGGTCTTGCCGGGGGTGTTCTTGCCGGTGACGGTGATCTTCTGTCCCTTGGTGTACTCGGTG
>NZ_JABXGF010000106.1:0-407 GCF_025407985.1 Curtobacterium sp. C2H10
GGTACGACATACCCGACGTATTCGTGCACACGATCGGTTTTTCTGCCCGGTTGGGATATGACGCCACCATTATCTACCCGGACGTTGTGAAACTCGGCCGCAATATAAACGTCGGGCATGTGCCGGATAGTTTTAAAAACGACGGGCTAATAGCGTTCAGGATAGCTAAGCCTGCGGATCGCGTCTGTTACAAGAGCCCTCAGAGACCACCTTACCTATTGTAATTAATATTTATTTTAAGAATATCCTGACGCGGTTCTTTCCCGCAGAAAATCCCCTGCAATATCTATTGATATAAGTTTTTCTCTTCCGCTGATACTCACGACTGTTTAGTCAGAAAGAATAAATGCACCAGCATTTTTTATGGAAATGGCCGTGAAAGATATTATCTTTGCACTATTTATCAG
>NZ_JABXGF010000107.1:0-406 GCF_025407985.1 Curtobacterium sp. C2H10
GGCGACGACCCCGGCCGCCCCGCTCGGTGCGCCCGGCCCGGCCCTCCCGGCGGGACACTCGCTCCAGGCCGACCGGACGGCAGCGACGCCGGCGTCCGCCGTCACGGGGGCAACAGCCGCACCGACGGCCCCGGCAGCAGCAAGCACGCCGGTCGCCCAGAGCACCCAGGCCAGCCAGAGCGCCCAGGGCACCCGGGCCGCCACGACCGGCGCCGGCGCCGACCCCGCCGACGCCGGGCAGCCCGTCGTCGCCACGGCCACGCCCACCGCCCCGACCACCGGAGCACCGGGTAGCAGTGCCCAGACCGGCCACGAGGCGGACAGCGGCGCGCCCGACCAGGGCGATCCGCGCCTCCAGGCCGTCACCACGCCCCGCGGCGGCGAGAGCGCCGTCGCGGTCCCGACC
>NZ_JABXGF010000108.1:0-393 GCF_025407985.1 Curtobacterium sp. C2H10
GGCGGCAGGCGAAGGCTCCGGCCATGCGGCTTGAGGGATGACGGGAATATCAGTACGCATTGCTGACTCCGGATTAACCATCCGGAGTTTTTTTATCACTGGACGGCGACGAAGCAGGGCACGGGGCAGAGCAGGAACAGGAGGAAGGTGGGAAAGGAGCAGGTCGGGGGAGAGACAAAAAAACGCGCCTTAATACCGGCGCGTAAACGTTAAGCCAGCGCCATCCAGCGGCGCAGATTACCCAGCATCGTCAGGCACTTCTCCAGCTGAGCGAGGGCAATAAACTCATCCGCCTTATGCCCTTGATCCATACTTCCGGGCCCGCAGATCAGCGTGGCTACGCCCGCTTCATCGAACAGGCCGCCCTCGGTACCGAAGGCCACGGTGGAAAAG
>NZ_JABXGF010000109.1:0-381 GCF_025407985.1 Curtobacterium sp. C2H10
GGGTAGTATAGGGATAGGGAGTTGAAATGAAAAGTATAGTTATGAGGCTAATTACGCTTTGCTTATTTGTCATTTTAACTCTGGCATATGCATACGGTGGTAATGTTTATTTGATGCTGAAGAAACCTTTCAAATATGGCTTGAGAGAACATGGAATTAAATTGTTTGAATAAAGAATGGCACCATGAATAGATTGCTATTGTTGATTTCTTTAATTCATTTTAGTGGCGTTTGAAGGTTTCACGAGTGAAAATACCAAAAAACTGGAGCAACGTTCTTGTAGTAATTACAAGTCAGAAGGTCAAATTCTTAATTATTTATATAAAGGCATGGTTTCAATATTCCCTAAGTTAAAAGACGAGGTAAGGAAAACACAACAGT
>NZ_JABXGF010000010.1:0-70217 GCF_025407985.1 Curtobacterium sp. C2H10
CGTCCGGACCGAGCCGGGTGGCCGACCGCGCGGCCCGCGCGGCGGCCGACGCGAGCACCTCGTCGTCGACGACCACGGCGAGCCGCGACGACGACATCGCGTGCCGGGGCCGACGCTGCGGCAGGAGGCCCTGCGCGAGGAACACGAGACCGACCAGCGCGACGATCGCCGCGATGCCGACCACGACGGTCGCGTCGAGTCCGCGGGGCGCCCGGGCGGCGGCGTCCACGACCGCGCGGGGGTCGACACCGAGCGCACGCTGGTCGAGGAACACGAGTGCGGCGGCGAACACGGCGGCCGCGGCGAGCACGAGGGTGACGAGCATCGCCACGACGACCGCTCCCGACCGCGAGGCGTTCGTCTCGCGGCGGACGATCCGGCGGTACACCCGGTCGTGGGTCGGGCCGGGCGGCAGGGAACGCTCGGTCACCGGACCCTCCTCGGGGTGTCGACGACGGACGACGAGAACGTCACGGTCACCCGTTCGACCTGTCGGCCGGTGATGGTGCGGAGCCGCTCGGCGATCGTGCCGCGGGCGCGGTGCGCCGAGGTGGTGACGGGTTCGTCGGGGACCGCGTGGCTCCCCAGTACGGGCACGGCGAGCGGTGCGGTGATCTCGACCGCCAGCCCACCGCGGCCGTCGTCGGCGACCCGGGCACGCGCCTCCTGGAACGGCACCCGGAGCGCTTCCGCAGCGACCGCCTGCGCGGTGTGCACGAGGGCTGCCGAACCGATCCGGTCGGAGCCGGGGACCCGTCCGCCGCTGCCGGGACCGGCGACGGCGGGCGTGCTCACGACGAGCTCCGGCGTCCGCGCAGCACGTCGAGGAGTCGGCGCACGTCGACGTCGCCGGTGACGATGCGGGCGACGATCCCGCCCACGAGCATGCAGACGGCGACCACGACGAACGCCCAGGCGCCGAGCGTCACGGCGACGATCGCGAGCAGTGCGCCGACGCCCATGCCGACGACGGTGGCGTTCACCGGACGCGGCCCTCGGCGTCGTCGGCGACACCGTTGAGGGCAGGGATGTTCACGTCGTTGATGGCGATGTTGACCTCGGTGACCTCGAGCCCGACGAGCTCGGTGACCGCGGTCGTGACGGCCGCGCGCACCGCGGTGGCGACGTCCATCATCGGCGTCGGGTAGTCCACGACGATCGTCAGGTCGACCGCGACCTGTGTCTCGCCGACCTCGACGCGGACGCCCTGGCCGAGCGCGCTCGAGCCGATCGCGTCACGGATCGCGCCGAACGCCCGGGCCGCGTTGCCGCCGAGCGCGAAGACGCCGGGGACGTCCCGGGCGGCGATGCCGGCGACCTTCGCGACGACCGTGTCGTCGATGATCGTCCGACCCTTGGTGGTGACCTGCGTCGTCGTGGTGCCGGTCGTCGCGGTCCCGTCGACGCGGTTCGTCGTCGATGCCATGAGTGCCTCCGATGCAGTCTCGTCCTGGTGTCCAGCGAACACCATCGTGCCGTGCTCCGCCCGGGAGCACGGCCCGGCGCGCGGAGCCCCGCCGGGCCGGCGCGGGGAGCCCCGCCGGGCCGGCGCACGGTAGGTTCGGACCCATGCGCGTGGCGACCTGGAACGTGAACTCCGTCCGCACCCGAGTGGGTCGGATCGTCGACTGGCTGGTGCGCGAGGACGTCGACGTCCTCGGCATGCAGGAGATCAAGTGCAAGCCGGAGCAGTTCCCGGTCGAGGCGTTCGAGGCCGCTGGGTACCAGGTCGAGGCGCACGGCCTGAACCAGTGGAACGGGGTGGCCTTCGCCAGCCGACTCCCGCTCGAGGACGTCACCCGCGACTTCCCCGGCCAGCCCGGGTTCCTCAAGGGGCACGAGGGGCCCGACCTCCCGGTGGAGGCCCGCGCCCTCGGTGTCACGGTCGACGGCGTCCGCCTGTGGAGCCTCTACGTGCCGAACGGGCGCGAGGTCGGCGACCCGCACTACACGTACAAGCTCGACTGGCTCGGGCAGTTGGCCGACCGCACCTCGGAGTGGCTCACGGCGCACCCCGAGCAGCCGCTCGCGCTGATGGGCGACTGGAACGTGGCGCCGCTCGACTCCGACGTGTGGGACGTCTCGGTCTTCGAGGGGCACACGCACGTCACCGAACCCGAGCGCGCGGCCTTCCGGGAGTTCGAGGCGCGTGGGCTGCAGGACGTCGTCCGCCCGATCGTGCCGGACGGCTACACCTACTGGGACTACAAGTCCCTGCGCTTCCCCCGCAACGAGGGCATGCGCATCGACTTCATCATGGGCTCGCAGGCGTTCTCGGACGTCGTGACGGACGCCCGCATCCACCGCGACGAGCGGAAGGGTGACGCGCCGAGCGACCACGTCCCGGTGTCGGTCGACCTCGACCTCGAGACCTCGCTCGACGACGACCGGCCGATGATCTTCTGACGCATTCTGTTACTCCCCGCGTCCGCCCTCGTTGAGCGGGGCGGACCCAGCGACGTACGTTGCCTGCACCGAACCCCTTCGAGAGCAGGTGAAGCCATGTCCCGCACGACCCCGTCGACGATCCTTCCGATCCAGCGCGTCATGGCCGACGCCACGCCCCGCGCCTGGAGGGACGGCATCGTCGTCGAGACACGCCCCGCCGACGTGGTGGTCGCGTTCCTCGACGGCGGCGTGACGCAGCTGCGGGTGGCGGACGCCGACACGCTCGTGTCGGTCGGCGACCCGGTCGCCCACCACCCGGCCGCGGAGATCCTCAGCGCCGGCGGTCGGAAGACCACCGCGCGCACCGCGTGACGCGTCAGGCGGTCATCGAGGCCATCATCGCCTCGCACTTCGCGACCATCTCGTCGCACGCCATCGCGCAGTAGCGGCACGACTCGTCCATGTCCGCGTGGCTGCGGCACTCGGCTGCACACGCCGTGCCCATCGCGACGCAGGCCGTGAGCATCGCGCGCATGCTGTCGGCGTCCATGCCCATCGGACGCATCATCATCCGCATGCCGGTGTCGGCCATCATCGCCGTGTTCGAGCACATCGCGGCACAGGTGGCCATGTCGGCACCCATCTGCATGTCGCTCGCGGAGCACATCGTCGCGGCCATCGACGCGGCGTTCATCGCCATCATCGTGTCCTGCATGAGCTCAGCGTCCATCGCCACGGGCATCTCGCTCGTGGACATGGTCTTCATCATCGCCATGGTGTCCATCGGGGACCTCCTCTTCCGTTCGGTGGCGCCCACGGTACGCGCCGCCCCGATGCGTCACGCGACTACGGGTGCAGGAGCGCGGCGACCGCGACCAGCACCGGCACGGAACCGATCGTCGAGATGAGCACCACGTCCCGCGCGACCGGCACCGCCGCCCCGTACCGCTGCGCGTAGTTGAAGACGTTCTGCGCTGCCGGCAGCGCCCCGAGGGTCGTGAGCACGAAGACGTCCTGGTCCCCCAGCCCGAACACGAACCGGGCGAACACGAACGCCACGGCCGGCATCACGACGAGCTTGATCGCCGACGCGACGATGACGTCCGTCCGGATCGCCGGGTCGCGGAGCGGGGTCGCACCGTGCAGGCTCATCCCGAAGGACAGCAGGACCACGGGCACGGCGGCTGCCCCGACGAGCGAGAACGGCTCGAGCACGGGCGTCGGCAGGTCGATGCCCGTCGCCGAGAAGACCAGGCCCACGAGCGAGGCGATGATGATCGGGTTCCGGAACGGCCCCGAGACCCGGCGCCACCAGCTCCCGCCCGCCGAGGTCGCGGTGTCCAGGATCGTCAGCGCGATCGGCGCGAGCACGATGAGCTGCAGCAGGATGACCGGCACGACCGCGGTGGCCTGCCCGAGGACGTACACGGCGACCGGCAGCCCGATGTTGTTCGCGTTGACGTAGCTCGCGGCGAGCGCCCCGACCGTCGTGGTCGTGAGCGGCCGGCGCAGGACGACCCGGAAGACCACGCCGGCGCCGATGGCCACCACGACCGCGCTGAGCAGGGACACCCACAGCATCGGCGACAGCAGGACGTGGATGTCCGCCGTGGCGATCGTGTGGAAGAGCAGGCAGGGCATGAGCACGAAGAACGCGAGTCGGCTCATCACGAACTGGGCGTGCTGGCCGAGCAGTCCGATGCGTCCGACGACGTACCCGGCGGCGATGATCGCGCCGATGATCGCGAACCCGGTCAACACGCCACCCATCGGCTCCATCCTTGCACCATGTGACGTTGCTCAGGCCGGAAATGCGAACGCATCGAATACCGTTGTGCCCACCATGACCTCGACGAACTCCAGCACGCTCACGCGTTCGACCGACTCCAGCCAGCCCCTCGTCCCCCTGCTCGAGGAGCGGTGGAGCCCCCGTTCGTACGACGAGACCGCGACGATCGACGACGCGGCGTACGACGCGGTCCTCGAAGCCGCTCGCTGGGCCCCGTCGGCCATGAACTTCCAGCCGCGCCGCTTCGTCGCCGGCCGCCGTGGCACGGAGACGTTCCGGAAGATCAACGAGAACCTGCTGGGCTTCAACGCCGCCTGGGCCTTCCGCGCCAGCGCCCTGGTCGTCGGTGTGCTCGAGACCGTGACCGAGGACGGCGACGAGCGTCCCTTCGCCCAGTACGACCTCGGCCAGTCCCTCGCGGCCCTGACCGTCCAGGCGCACGCCGAGGGTCTGCACGTGCACCAGATGGCGGGCATCGACGCCGAGGGCCTCCGTGCCGCGTTCGACCTGCCGGAGCGGTTCCTGCCCTACACGGTCACCGCGATCGGCACCGTGGCGGACCCGTCGCAGCTCGACGACAAGGCCGCCGAGCGCGAGGTCGCCCCGCGCACCCGTCTCCCCCTCGACGAGGTCGTGCTCGTCAAGGAGTAGTCCTGCACCACCGCACGCGGCCGCATCCCACCGGGGTGCGGCCGCTGCCGTGTGCGGCGGGGCGTAGCATGTACTGACATGCAGCACGACGCGAACACCCCCGGCCCCGAGATGAACTTCTACACCCGCAAGTGGGTCCGTCCGGAGGACCTCAACGCCAACGGCACCCTGTTCGGCGGCAGCCTCCTCCGCTGGATCGACGAGGAAGCCGCCGTCTACGCGATCATCCAGCTCGGCAACGGCAAGGTCGTCACGAAGTACATGTCCGAGATCGTGTTCGTGTCGTCGGCGCGCGAGGGCGACATCGTCGAGATCGGTCTCGTCGCCACCCGCTTCGGCCGCACCTCGCTGACGATGCGGGCCGAGGCACGGAACCTCTTCACGCACCGCAGCATCCTCACCATCGACGAGGTCGTGTTCGTCAACCTCGACGAGGACGGCTCCCCGGCGCCGCACGGCTACACCGACATCACGTACGACCGCGACCGGGTGCCCGCCACGCACCGCGCGTGACACCGCAGACATCGCGCAGCGCCGTCCGGGCAGGGCATCGCACCCGGCATGTGATCGGGGGCCTCTGGCAGGATCGGGGCATGACCACGCCCCGCCTCGTCGCCTTCGACCTGGACGACACCCTCGCCCCCTCGAAGTCCGCGCTCGACCCCCGGATGCTCGAGACCTTCGCGTCCCTGCTCGAGGTCGTGCCGGTCGCGGTGATCTCCGGCGGCAACTTCCAGCAGTTCGAGCAGCAGCTCGTTGCACCCCTGCGGCGTCGCGACGGGCTCGTGCTCGACGACCTGCACCTCCTGCCGACCTGCGGCACCGCCTACTACCGGTGGACCGGCGACGACTGGGCGCTCCAGTACGCCGAGGACCTCACCGACGAGCAGAAGGCGCGCGCCCTGGCCGCGGTCGAGGCCGAGGCAAAGGCCGCCGGCTTCTGGGAGTCCGAGACGTGGGGCCCCATCCTCGAGGACCGCGGGTCCCAGATCACGTTCTCCGCGCTCGGGCAGTCCGCTCCGGTCGACGTGAAGAAGCAGTGGGACCCGACGGGCGCGAAGAAGGACGAGCTCCGTCGGCGCGTCCAGGCCGAGCTGCCCGACCTCGAGGTCCGTTCCGGTGGCTCGACGAGCGTCGACATCACCCGCAAGGGCATCGACAAGGCGTACGGCATGCAGCGCCTGGCCGAGATCACGAGCGTCGCGCTCGACGACATGCTGTTCGTCGGCGACCGCCTCGACCCCGAGGGCAACGACTACCCGGTGAAGGCCCTCGGCGTCCCCTGCCACGCGGTCGAGGGCTGGGAGGACACCGACGCGTTCCTCACGGAGCTGATCCCCACCCTGCGCTGACGCGCCGACGGACGGGAGGCGCGGCGAACCACTCAGGGGATGCTGCGGACCGCCTCGACGAACGCCCGGATCTTCGCCTCGTCCTTCACGCCGCGCTCGGACTCGACACCGCTCGACACGTCCACGCCGTCCGGGTCGAGCGACTCGATCGCCGCGACAACGTTGGCCGGCGTCAGCCCGCCCGCGAGGATCCACGCTTCGTCGACCTTCCCCGTGATCGAGGCGGGGTCGATGAGCCGCCCACTGCCCGGCACCGCGGCGTCGAGCAGGAGCAGGTCGTGGTCGTAGGACGCGCGCTGTTCCGGCGTCTCGGCCAGGTAGTCCTCGGCCGCGACCGCCCGGATCGTGAAGAACCCGGCGTCACGGGCGCGCGCGAAGTCCGTGGCTGACTCGCCGCCGTGCAGCTGCAGCGTGGTGAGCCCCACGGCCGAGGCGATGCCGACGACCTCGTCGATCTCCTGGTCACGGAAGACCCCGACCGCGTCGATGCCGTCCGGCACCCGTTCGACGAGCTCCTTCGCGAGGTCCGCCGTCACGGTCCGGGGGCTGCCGGCGGCGAAGACGAACCCGACCGCGTCCGCACCCGCGTCGATGGCGGCGTCCACGGTCGCAGGGGTCGACAGTCCGCAGATCTTGATCCATCGCTGGTCGGTCATGCCGTCCATCCTGCCAGGGACCCCGGAGGTGCGGAGCGGCCGCCGGTACGGGGTGCGCGGCGGCCGTGCGACCGGCCTAGTGCAGGGTGCCGGCGACGTAGGACGCCCCGCAGGCGACCAGGACGCCGAAGGCCGCGAACGACCCGACGAGCACGTTCCGCCGCCGCCAGCGCCGCACGGTGACGAACGTCCCGCGCTTGGCGTGCCGGTGCGCGGCACGGTGCAGGCGGTGGTCGCGCTTGTGCTTCACGCGCTGCGGTCCCAGCGGCACCGGACCGGTGATCTGGGCCGAACCACCGCGGAGGGCGTTCGCGATCGCCACCGCGGTCGGGCGGCGGTCGGGGTTGCGCGCGGTCATCTTCGCGAGGAGGTCCCGCCACTCCGGCGCGATGCCGTCCGGGATCTCGGGGTCGTGGCGGAGCCGTGCGAGTGCCGCCTCGATGAGGGTGCCGGAGTACTCCTGCTTGCCGGTGAGGGCCTCGAGCAGCACCAGTCCGAGCGAGTAGACGTCGGTGGCGAAGCCGATCGGTTCCCCGGCGACCTGCTCGGGGCTGAGGTACGCGGCCGTGCCGATGATGGTGCCGTCGTTCGTCAGGCGCGAGCCGTCGACGAAGTGGGCGACGCCGAAGTCGGTGAGCTTCACGGTGCGCGCGAAGCCCGACGAGCCCTCGTCGCTGATGAGGATGTTCGCTGGCTTGACGTCGCGGTGGACGATGCCGCGCGAGTGCACGTACGCCAGCGCGTCGGCCAGCTGGGCCCCGAGGTCGGCCACCTCGTAGTTGTGCAGGGCGCCCCCGGCGAGCCGACGCAGGAGCGTGGTGTCCGCGATGAGCTCCATCACGATGTACCGGTGCGGACCGTCCTCGAAGTCGTGGGTGCCGGCGTCGTACAACGGGATGAGCCCCGGGTGCGACAGCATGCTGAGCAGCCGGATCTCGCGCTCTTGGCGGACCCGGTCGGCCGTGGTCATCGACTCGGGCGTGGCGAAGAGCTTCACGGCGACGGCACGGTAGGTGTGCTCGTCACGTGCTTCGTAGACGGATCCCATGCCGCCCGTGCCGATGAGCTTCACGAGGCGGTAGCGGCCCGAGAGGACCGTTTCCGACCGTGTGTCGTTCAGCAGGGTCATGGCTGATGTCGTTCCGTCCGGAGCCGGTGTTCCGTGGCAGTTGCCAACGTGGTGACTCACCCACTACGGTACGCGGCCGCCCCGTGATCCGCGCGGACGTTATGACATCGTGATCGGCCTACTTCCCTGTGTTCATGCGGATGCATCGGGGTACAGTCCGACGTCCGAACAGGTGCGCGATCACGCAAGGAGGACACCATGGCGCTGTCGAAGGGCGACACCGTGCACTGGAACACGTCGCAGGGGAAGACGACCGGCACGCTCGTGCAGAAGCGGGTCTCGGACTTCGAGTTCGACGGCCAGTCGTTCAAGCCGAGCGACGACGACCCGTACTGGATCGTCGAGTCGGAGAAGTCCGGCAAGCGCGCCGCCCACAAGGAGTCGGCGCTGACGAAGGCGTGAGCGCTCAGTCGCCGGCGGGCTCGGCGCGACGACGGCCTCGGGCAGCCACTGCGCCGTGCTCGGTGCGCTGGTTCCGCTCGGCCCGGATGCGTCGGACCCGCCGGACGACGAACGTCACCACGACCACGGCGATCGCCACGTAGAGGACCCGGTCGATCCACTCGGTGTACTGCTCGACCTTGTCGTACTGGGTCCCGAAGGCCGCTCCGAGCAGCACCAGGGCGCTGTTCCAGATCCCGCTCGCGATGATCGTGAACACCGAGAACGTCCCGAGGTGCATCCGGTCCGCTCCGGCCGGCAGCGAGATGAGGCTGCGGACGATCGGGACGAACCGGCCGAAGAAGACCGCGCTCTTGCCGTGCCGGTGGAACCAGTCCGCCGCCTTGCGGAAGTCGTCCTCGTCGACGAGGGGCAGCTTGCCGAGCCAGCGCGTCGTCCGCTCGAAGCCGATGACGGCGCCGAGCCAGTACAGCACCAGCGCGCCGAGGTAGGAGCCGAGCGTCGCGAGCAGGAGGACCAGCACGAGGTTCATCCGGCCGGCACCCGCCAGGAACCCGGCCAACGGCAGGATCACCTCGGACGGGATCGGCGGGAAGACCGTCTCGACGAAGAGCATCAGCGCGACGCCCCACTCCCCCAGGGCGTCGATGAGCTGCAGCACGAGGCCGGAGAGCCCGCCCATCTCGGGGTCCGCGGCGGAGTCGCCGGCGGCGACGGTCATGGTGTGGGCAGGCGCAGCCACGGCAGTCGTCATCCCCCGATGGTGCCTGAGTGCCCTGTCAGGACCCGGCACGCAGCCTGGACGTCAGCCGAGTCCCATGTGCGTCGTCCGGACGTGGGTCAGGGAACGGGCGAGGGCGCCGCGGGCCACGGCGTCGCGGCCGACCGTCGACGGGACGATCTCGACGGGGTGCCGGAGCTGCGGCGTGACGATCTCGGTCAGGGCCTCGCAGAACACCGGGGCCGCGGGCAGGACCTCGCCCCCGACGACGACCACCTCGGGGTCGATCGTCGCGATGAGCTGCACGACCCCGGGCGCGACGTCCGCGGCGAGCGCCCGCACGGCCGCGGCGGCGTCCGGGTCGCCTTGCCCGGCCGACGCCATGACGGACTCGACGTCCGTACCGGGGGCGATCCGCGCCTCCAGTCGGGCGGGTGCGCCGGGCCAGCCGGTCGATGCCAGGCCGCCCATCTCGCCGGCCGCCCCGCGCGCACCGCGTGCGAGGGAGCCGTCGACCAGGTAGGCCGCGCCGATCTGGCGACCCATCACCAGGTACAGGCCGTCCCGCACGCCGCGGAAGCGTCCCCACATCGCCTCGGCGGTGGCGGCGAGCTTGGCGTCGTTGTCGAAGAACGTGGTGGCCGTGGGGAACAGGTCGCCGATCCGGCCGGGGACCCGTCGCTCGACCCACTGCGGGACCGCGACGGTGTAGTCGATCTCGCCGGAACGGTCCACGACGGCCGGGACCCCGAAGGTGGCGGCGAGGAGCCGTGACGGGTCGGTGCCCTCGACCAGACGACGGACGACGTCCTGCACGCTCTCCCACGCCTGCTCGGCGGAGGCGAGGTCGGTGTAGACCTCCTCGACCCGGGCGAGCTGCCGACCGCGGAGGTCCGAGCGGAGCCCCACGATGCCGTGCAGCCCGAGGTCGACCCCGAGCACCGACCCGGCCCCGGCGTCCGCGCGGAACCGCTTCGCGCGGCGACCCGCCTTGTTCGGCGTGGCGATCGCCTCGGCCTCGGTGACCCACCCCTCGTCGACGAGGTCGGCCAGCGCCGCCTCGACCGTGGGGCGTGACAGGCCCACGGTCTGCCCGAGCTCGGTGACGGTGTGCGAGCCGTCGTCACGGAAGAGCTCCGCGAGGAGCGCACGCGAGTTGATGAGTCGGAGCATCCCCGGTGTGCTGCCGACGACACCGTTCGGAAGCGTTGACACGGTCTCGTCCACGGCCATAGCCTCCATATTACGAAAGATCATTGAGGAATGGTGGACTCCGACATGCTCATCCCACGGCCGCGCCGCACCGAACCGGGTGCCGGCGCCTTCGCGATCACCCCGTCGACCCGCATCGCCGCAGACGCCGCGAGCGAGTCGGTCCGACTGTACCTGCAGCAGACCCTGCGGGGGTCGACCGGGCTGCCGGTGCGCGACGCCGACGACGCGGCCGGGGTCGACACCGTGCGCACGGACGTGATCGCACTCCGTGTCGCCGACGACGACACGCTCCCCACCGGACCGGCCGGTGACCGCTCCGAGTCGTTCCGGCTGCTGGTCACGGCCGACCGCGTCGAGATCACCGGCGGGGGCCCGGCGGGCGTGTTCTACGGCGTCCAGGCGCTCCTGCAGTCGCTGCCGGCCGACGTCTACCGCAAGGGCCGGGTCGGCACCGGCCCGTGGACGGTCCCGGCGGTCACCGTCGAGGACGCCCCCGCGTTCGCCTGGCGCGGCGTCATGCTCGACGTCGCCCGGCACTTCCGCACCAAGCACGAGGTCATGCGGGTGATCGACCAGCTCGCCGCGCACCGGCTCAACCGACTGCACTTCCACCTCACCGAGGACCAGGGGTGGCGCATCGAGATCCGGAAGTACCCGCGCCTGACCGAGGTCGGCTCGTGGCGGAAGGAGTCGCAGGTCGGGGCGCACGTGCCGGACGCCGACGGGGTGCTGCACCCGGCGGCGTTCGACGGCCGTCCGCACGGCGGCTACTACACCCAGGACGACATCCGCGAGATCGTCGCCTACGCGGCCGACCGGTTCGTCACCGTCGTCCCCGAGATCGAGACGCCCGGGCACGTCCGCGCCGCCCTCGCCGCCTACCCGTCGCTCGGCGTCTCGGGCGAGCCGATCGACGTGTGGACGGAGTGGGGCATCGCCGAGGACGTCCTCAACGCCGAGGAGTCCACGATCACCTTCTTCCAGGACGTCCTCGACGAGGTCATCGCCCTGTTCCCCTCCGAGTACATCGGCGTCGGCGGCGACGAGTGCCCCAAGGTCCAGTGGGAGGACGACCCCCGCACGCAGGAACGCATCCGCGAGCTCGGCCTCGACGACGAGGAGCAGCTCCAGGCGTGGATCATCGGCCGGCTCGCCGCGCACGTCGAGTCGCACGGGCGGCGGGCGTTCGGGTGGGACGAGATCCTCGAGGGCGGCACGCTCTCGAAGTCCGCGACCGTGCTCTCGTGGCGCGGGCTCACCGGCGCCCGGACCGCGGCGAAGCGGGGCCACGACGTGATCTCCGCCCCGGACGACCAGGTGTACCTCGACTACCGACAGAGCGACCTCGAGACCGAGCCCATCCCGGTGTCGATCGTCCTGTCCGTCGACGACGTGTTCGCCTTCGACCCGGTGCCGGCGGACCTCACCGACGCCGAGCGCGCCCACGTGATCGGCGGCCAGGGCAACATGTGGACCGAGCACGTGGACACCGCCCGCAAGCTCGACTACCAGCTCTTCCCGCGGGTCGCCGCCCTCGCCGAGGCGCTCTGGTCGGCCGACGTCACCGGGCCCCGAGACGTCGCCGAGTTCCGCGGGCGGCTCGCCGAGCACCTCGCACGGCTCGAGGCGATGGGGATCGAGTACCGGCACGACGCCGGGCCGTTCCCGTGGGAGCAGCGGCCGGGGGTGCCGGGGCGGCCGCACTCGCGCGAGGAGCGTGCGGCCTACATCGACGCCGTCACGGCGAACATCGCGGACTGAGGCCCGGCCGCCCGCGCAGGCGCGCTGGCGCGCGCTGGCGCGCGCTGCGTTTCGTGAGCAGAAACGGTCGGGTCCCGCCTGCCCACCCGACCATTCCTGCTCACGAAGTGCGGTGGTCGCGACCACGGATGGACGGGAGGCGCGGTGCCAGCCGGCACCCCTCCCTCGCAGGCTCGGTCGGCGCGCCCCGCGCAACGCTTCGCGTTGCCGCTGAGCGGGGCGCGCCCGTCAATCAGGCGGTGACGACCACTACACGGCGACGGCCACGCGGTCGTCCGCCGTCTCGGACACGGCGGCGTCGGCCGCCGGCGCCCGCCGCACCCACTTCTTCAGCCCGACGAGCACGAGCGCCGACACCACGGTGCCCGCGAGGATCGCGACGATGAACATCGCCACGTCCCCGATCGCGAAGAACACGAAGATCCCACCGTGCGGCGCCCGCGAGGTCACGCCGGCAGCCATCGAGATCGCTCCAGTGACCGCAGCACCGACCATCGACGCCGGGATGACGCGCAGCGGGTCGGCGGCGGCGAACGGGATCGCACCCTCGGAGATGAACGAGGCACCGAGCAGCCACGCGGCCTTGCCGTTCTCGCGCTCGGGCTTCGTGAACCCCTTGCGGTAGAGCACGGTCGAGGCGAGCGCCAGGGCCAGCGGCGGGACCATGCCCGCGGCCATCACGGCCGCCATGATCTCGAACGGGACGACGTTCGTCGCGGATCCGGCGCCGAGGCCGGCGACGGCGAACGCGTACGCCACCTTGTTGACCGGGCCGCCGAGGTCGAATGCCATCATCAGGCCGAGGATGATGCCGAGCAGGATCGCCGAGGCACCGGACAGCGAGTTGAGGAACTCGGTCAGCTGGGTCATCAGCCAGGCGATGGGACCGCCGAGCACGAGCAGCATGAGCCCCGAGGCGATGATCGACGCGAACAGCGGGATGATCACGACGGGCATCAGGCCACGCAGCCAACGCCAGGTCGGGATGCGGCCGATCCAGTAGGCGGCGGCACCGGCGATGAGACCACCGATCAGGCCACCGAGGAACCCGGCGTTCATGAAGACGGCGATCGAACCGGCGACGAAGCCGGGCGCGATGCCGGGTCGGTCGGCCATGGCGTAGGCGATGTACCCGGCGAGCGCTGCCACCAGGAACCCGAGCGACACGCCACCGATCTGGAACGCGGCGGCACCGAGGTAGTACGCCAGACCCTCCGGCGGCAGGTTCAGGAGCGTGTAGTTCGTCAGCGTGTAGACCGCGTTGTTCTGCCCCGAGTCACCGTGGGTCAGCGCGATGCCGTACCCGGCGAGCAGGAAGCCGAGCGCGATGAGCAGCCCGCCGCCCGCGACGAACGGGATCATGTAGCTCACACCCGTGAGCAGCCAGCGCTTGAGCGCCTGCCCGAAGTGCTCGTCCTTGGCGGTGCTCGAGCCGGCCTCGGCCGCGTTGCCGTGCACGCGTGCGGCGTTCGGGTCGTCGGCGGCACGGAGGGCCTCGGCGATCATCTTGTCCGGCTCGTCGACACCGCGCTTGACCGGGCCGGCCACGAGGGGCTTGCCGGCGAAGCGGCCACGGTCGCGGACGTCCACGTCGACCGCGAAGACGACGGCGTCGGCACGGGCGATGAGGGCCGGGTCGAGCGGCTCGACCTGCGAGGACCCCTGCGTCTCGATGTGCATCTCGGCACCCGCGCGCTGGGCCGCGGCGACGAGGGCGTCGGCTGCCATGTAGGTGTGCGCGATGCCGGTCGGGCAGGCGGTGACGCCGACGAGCACCTTGCGTGCTCCGGCGGTGGACCCGGCCGCGTCGCCGTCCGCGGCGTGCGTGGCGGCGGCGGGTCGCGCCTCCTGGCCGGTGGCGGTCGCACTGGAGGCGCTGCTCGCGGTGCCGACGCCGGCCTGCGCGACCTCACCGCTCACCTCGCGGTCGACGAGGTCCACGATCTCCTGCGGGGTGGCGGCGGCGCGGAGGGCGGCGGTGAAGTCCTCGCGGATGAGCGCACGGGCCAGGGTCGAGAGGACCGTGAGGTGGTCCTTGTCGGCCCCTTCGGGCACGGCGATCATGAAGACGATGTCGGCGTCGCCGTCCGGGGCGCCGAACGACACCGTGCGGGCGAGGCGGCTCATCGCCAGGGTCGGCTCGGAGACCGACGCGGACCGGGCGTGCGGGATCGCGATGCCACCGGGGACGCCGGTGCCGACGCTGGCCTCGCGCTTGATCGCGTCAGCGGCGAGGGACGCCCCGTCCGCCGCGCGGCCGGTCGCGGCGACGCGGTCGGCGAGGACGCGGATGACGTCGCTCGAGGTGGCGCCGAGGTCCTCGTCGAGACCGACGAGCTGGACGCTGATGAGGCGTGGACTCGTGTTGACGGACATGGGTTGCTCCTTTGCAATGGCGCTGGGGGCGCGGGTGCTGCGGGGTTGAGTGTGTGTGCGGGGGTGGGTCAGGCGGGTTCGGGCGCTCGCTCGAGCGCTCGGACCTCGATGCCCGACGGGTCGGTGTGGTCGAGGGCGGGGACGTCGCTGCCGGGGAGGGCGGCGGCTGCCGCTCCGGTGGCGACGGCCTGGGCGAGGCGCTGCTCGGGCGACTGCCCGGCGACCTCGGCGAGCAGGTAGCCGGCGAGGGAGGAGTCCCCCGCGCCGACGGTCGAGCGCGCCACGATCCGGGGTGCTGCGGCCGCGTAGCTCCCGTCCTCCGTCACGAGGACGGCTCCGGCGCTGCCGAGCGTCAGGAGCACGGTGCCGACGTTCTTGTCACGAAGGCGCTGCGCCGCGATCGCTGCCGCGTCGACGTCCCGCTCGAACTCGTCCGGGTCGCCGCCGACGACCTCGGCGAGCTCCTCGGCGTTCGGCTTCACGAGGTCGATCCGCTCGCCGGACTGCAGCAGCGCGGTGAAGGGCACGCCCGAGGAGTCGACCGCGATCCGGACGTCGCCGCCGTGGCGCTGCCGGACGGCTCGGACGAGGACCGCGAGGGCATCGTCCGGCAGCCCCGGGGGCAGGGAGCCGGCGAGGACCACCCAGCGTGCGACGGGTCCGGTCGCGGTGGCACCGGCGGTGTCGGCGACGAGTGCCGCGAGGTCCTCGAGGCGACCCGCGAGCGACGGACCGGGCTCGTTGAGCTTCGTCGTCGTGCCGGTCGGCTCGGTCACCGTGACGTTCGAGCGGAGCGGTGCACCGATCGGGAGTGCCGCGGTCGGGATCCCGCGCGTCGCGAGGCCGAGCAGCACCGGGTCGAGCTCGTCGCCGGGCAGCACCGCCACGGTGTCGCCGCCGCTCGCGACGACGACGCGGGAGACGTTGACGCCCTTGCCGCCGGGCTCGGCCGTGGAGCGGGTGGCGCGCTGGACGGCGCCGCGCTGGAGTTCGCCGGCGAGCTCGATCGTGCGGTCGAGGCTCGGGTTCGGGGTGACCGTGACGATGCGGGTGCTCATGGTGCTGCGTGTCGTGTTCGTGTTCGTGGTCATGCGACGACCACCTCGACGTCGGCTTCGGCGAGCGCTCCGGCGAGGTCGGCCGGCGGCTCCTGGTCGGTGACGATCGTGTCGATCTCGTCGAGCCGGGCGAACCGCATGAGCGCCTCGACCCCGTGCTTCGCCGCGTCCGCGAGCACCACGCTGCGCCGGGCCGCGAGGACGTACGCCCCCTTCACCGCCGCCTCGTACTCGTCCGGCGTGCTCAGGCCGAAGCCCGCGGACAGGCCGTTCGTCCCGACGAAGGCGATGTCCGGACGCAGCGCGCCGATCTGCTCGACCGTGGCCGTCCCGACGGCGGCGCTCGTCACCCCGCGGACACGGCCGCCGAGCAGGTGCAGCTCGACGTGCTCGCTGTGCTGCAGGGTCGCGGCGATCGGGACCGAGTTCGTGATGACCGTGAGGGTCGCCCCGGCCGTCGCGGGCTCCCACCGGGCGAGCTCGGCGGCGACCGCGGCGCAGGTGGTGCCGGCGTCGAGGGCGATCGAGCCGGTGAAGGTCGGCGGGACGAGGCGCATCGCGGCCCGGGCGATGGCGGACTTGGCGGAGTTGTGCTGCCCCTCGCGCTCGGCGACGGAGAGTTCGACGACGCTCGATCGGCCGACCGGGACCGCTCCCCCGTGCACGCGGCGCAGGAGGCCGGCGGACTCGAGGGCGTCGAGGTCACGGCGGACGGTCTCGGTCGTGACGTCGAAGTGCTCGGCGAGGTCGGCCACGGACACGCGGCCGGCGTCCTGCAACGCTGCTGCGATCGCGTCGTGCCGCTCGGTTGCGTACATGCCCGAACTCCTTCGTTCCCGTGGGTTTTGAGAAGCGTACGTCCGGATGCCACACAAACGCAACCATGCTTGTCAGTATTTCAACATTTGATATGCTGTTATTATGCACGCACCTGCAGGCACCCATTGGCGGACGGACATCCAGGGCCTCCGCGCCGTCGCCGTGCTCGGCGTCGTGCTCTTCCACGCAGGTGTGCCGTGGCTGGACGGCGGCTACACCGGAGTCGACGTGTTCTTCGTCATCTCCGGGTTCCTCATCACCCAGAACCTCCTCCGGGAGCGCGCGGGCTCGGGCACCATCCGTCTCGGTCGGTTCTTCGTCGGGCGCCTGGTGCGCCTCGGCCCGGCGGCTGCGGCCACGGTGCTGTGCACGGTCCTCGCCGTCCACTTCCTCCTTCCGCCGCTCGACCGGACCGGCGCGCGGACGAGCGCCTGGGCCGCGCTGTTCGGGGCCGAGAACCTCAAGCTCGCCGCGACCGGCACGGACTACCTCGCCGCGCACGCACCGAGTCCGTTCCAGCAGTTCTGGTCGCTCGGCGTCGAGGAGCAGTTCTACGTCGGGTGGGCGCTCGTGCTCGCCCTCCTCTGCTCGGTCCCGGTGCTCCGCCGCGTCCTGCTGCCGATCGCCGTCCTCCTCTTCGTCCTGAGCTTCGTCACGATGATCGTGGTGAGCGACATCAGCGGCCCCTGGGCGTTCTTCGGCGTGCACACGCGGACGTGGGAACTCGGTGCGGGAGCGCTCACCGCGATCGTCGCTCGTTCCGGCCGCCGTCGGGCCAGCGGGGACGCACGACTCCCCCGCTGGGCGGGTCGTCTCGCCCGGCCCGTCGGGCTCCTCGCGATCGTGGTCTCGTACGTCGGGTTCGACGAAGCGACCCCCTTCCCCAGCGCTTGGACCCTACTCCCGGTCCTCGGAGCAGTCCTCGTGGTGGCACCGCTCCCGGCGGACCGCACGGCGGCGCTCCTCTCGACCGCCCCGCTGCGATGGCTCGGAGACCGCTCGTACTCCCTGTACCTGTGGCACTGGCCGGTCCTCCTGCTCCCGACCCTCGCCTGGGGGCGGCCGCTCCGTCCGTTCGAGGTGGTCGCGGCGTGCGCCGTCACCGTCGCGCTCGGCTGGAGCAGCCACCTGCTGCTCGAACGCTGGACCAGTCACTGGGCTCGGCGCACCCGACTCCGTCCGGTCGCGCTCGTTGCGGGAACCGTCGTCGTCGCTGCTGCAGTGGCGCCGCTCACCGCACTCCCGACGCTCCGCGGCGAAGTGGTGGCGAGTACGCCGTCACCCACCGACGTGCTCGGCGGGCCGCGATCACCCGCGGGCGTCCCAGCCAACCTGACGCCCGCCGTGGCATCCGCGGAGGACGACCTCCCGGCGCTCTACGCGGACGGCTGTCATGCAGAATCGACCGCCACCGCACCCACGTCCTGCACGTACGGCGACGACGACAGCAGCCGGACGATCGTGCTCTTGGGAGACTCCCACGCCGCACAGTGGTTCACGCCGGTCGTCGAAGCGGCCGATGCCTCGGGCGCACGTGTCGTACCGATGACGAAGTCCGCCTGCCCCGCGGCGAGCATCCCCGTGACCTCCGAAGCACTGGGCCGCGAGTACCGCGAGTGCGATCAGTGGCGAGCAGCCGCACTCGAGCGGATCGCCGAGCTGGAGCCGGACCTCGTCGTGCTGTCCAGTGCGGCCGCCGGCTACGAACCGACACGGATCGGCACCGGTTCGTTCGAGCGAGCATGGGAAGACGGACTCCGCCGGACGATGTCGACGATCACCGAGCGCACCGGCGCTCGGATCCTCCTCGTCCACGACACCCCTCGGTGGACGGAGAGCCCGAACCGATGTCTGTCCGGAGCGATCGACGACGTCGGCTCGTGCGCCCGCTCGCAGGTCGACCTGCACCGCCCGGAGATCGCCGAAGCCGAGCGTCGTGCCGTGAGCGCGGTGGGCGGCACCGCGGTCGACCCGTTCCCCTGGCTGTGCACAACGACGTGCTCCCCGGTGGTGTGGAACGTGCTCGCTTACCGTGACGCCGACCACATCACGGACACCGTCGCGACCGTGCTCACGCCGAGGGTCGCCGAGGCGATCGGCTCGGCGGGCTGAGCCTGCGTCAGCCCTTGACGGCCCCCGCGGTCATCCCGCTCACGAGCCGCCGCTGCACGATGAGGAAGAACATCACCACCGGGATCGAGAACAGCACACTCGCCGCCATGAGCCCGCCGAAGTCCGTCCCCTTGTTCGTCGAGAACCCCGCGAGCCACACCGGCAGCGTGTACATCCCCTGGTCCTTGAGCATCACGTAGGCCGTCAGGTAGTCGTTCCACGCAGCGATGAAGGCGAACACACTCGTGGCGATGACCCCCGGCATCACCAGCGGGAACAGCACGCTCCACAGGATCCGGAACGTCCCCGCACCGTCGACCTTCGCGGCTTCCTCGATCTCGACCGGCACCGCGACGAAGAACCCCCGCATGACCCAGATCGAGAACGGCAGCACGCTCGCGACGTAGGCGAGGATCAGCCCGATGTAGCTGTTGAGCAGCCCGAGCGACTGGAACGACAGGAACAGCGGGATGAGCAGAGCACCCGACGGGATCATCTGCACGAAGAGGATCGCCACGAGGATCGCCCGCCGGCCACGGAACCGGAAGCGCGACAGCGCCGCCGACGCCAGGAACCCGACGACGATCGACAGCAGCACGGCCGCCACGACCACGATCGCGGAGTTCCGCAGGTACACGAGGAACCCGTCCTGCGTCAGCGCCCGCGTGAAGTTCTCGAGCGTCGGCCGCAGCGGCAGCCAGATCGGCGTGAGGGTCGTCACTTCGTCCGACGGCTTGAACGCCGTGTTCACCATCCAGTAGATCGGGAACACCCAGACCAGGCAGAAGACCACCGCGATCGTGTTCGCCACGACCCGCGGCCTGCGTCGGCGCGCGCGCACCGGCGCGATCGGACCGGGCCTGGAGGCGCGACCCGCCCCCGTCACGTCCGGTTGCGTCTCGGAAGCGGTCGCCCCGGTGACACCGGGGGTGGTCGTCGTCGTCACAGGTCTTCCTCCCCGCTCCGGACGAGCCGGCGGATGTAGTAGCTGGTGAGCGCCCCGAGGATCAGCGTCGAGATGACGGCGATCGCCGCGCCCTGCCCGTACGCGTTCGACACGAAGGACTTCACGAACGTCCAGATGCCGAGGGTGAGCGTGGTGTCCTCGGGGCCGCCCTTGGTGAGCAGCCAGATCTGGTTGAAGACGTTGAAGTCCCAGATCACCGAGAGGATCGTGACGAGCAGCAGCGTCGGCACGAGCGCCGGCAGGGTGATCGAGCGGTACATCGCCCACGCGGACGCCCCGTCGAGCGCCCCGGCCTCGTAGTACTCGGGCGCGATCTGGGACTGCGCGGCGTACAGCGTCAGCGCGACGAACGGCACCGCCTGCCAGATCACGAGCGAGAGCACGATCGTCAGCGCCTGCCCGGGGCTCGACGCCCAGTTGTCCTGCGTGTGGTCGCCGAACACCCCGAGTTGAGTGATGAGCCAGTTGAGCACGCCGTAGAAGGGCTGGAAGAGCCATTGCCAGACCAGGCTCGACGCGACGTTCGGCATCGCCCACGCCAGCACGAGCACGACACTCACGACCGTGCGCATGACGACACCGAGCCGGGTCAGCAGCTGGGACACCGCCATGCCGATGCCGATGGTCCCGATCACCATCGCGCCCGTGACGAGCACGGTGCGCAGCATGACCGGCCAGAAGCTGGCGTCGGTGAGGACGTTCGTGTAGTTCGTGAAGCCGGCGAACCCGGCCTGCCCGGTGAAGATCGCCCGCAGCCCGTAGTCCTGGAAGGAGATGACGACCAGGCGGACGAGCGGGTAGACGACGAGCGCGAGGAGCAGCAGCGCAGCCGGTGCGAGCAGGACCAGCGGCGCTCGTGACGAGGTGAGCGATCGACGTCCTGCGCGGCCGCCCGGCCCGGTGGGACCGCGACGCCCCGTCGACCCACGCCGGGTCCCCGGCTCGGCCTGCGCCGAACCGGGGACCCGCTCCGCAGTGGAGGTCATCGAACTACTGCTGCGCGTTGAGCGCGGTCGTGAGGTGCTCCGAGAAGCCCTCGGCTGCCTGCTTCGGCGTCTTCCGACCGGTGGCGACGTCCGCGAACATCGTCTGGAACGTCGAGTCGCCTTCGATCGTCGCCCAGCCCGGGGTCGCCGGCGTCGGACGGCTGGTGGAAGCGGCCGCGAAGTACGGCTTGTGGAGCTCGTCCACGTCACCGGCGACCGCGTCGAGCAGCTGCGTGGAGTTCGGCTCCCAGCCGTCGACCCCGAACACCTGGTCCTGCTGGAACTTCTTCGAGGTGAGGATCTTCGTGTAGTACAGCGCGAGGTCCTGGTTGGCGGACTTCGACGGGATGCCGAGGTCCGAGCCACCGAGGAACACCGGCTGCGTCTTGCCCGCGGTGCTCGACGGCATCGCGAAGGTGCCGATCTGGTCCTTGAGCTCGGGCTTCGCCGTGGTGATCGAACCGATCTCCCACGCGGACCCGAGGATCGCCGAGGTGTTGCCCTGTGCGAAGACGTCGGACTCGGCCGGCTTGTCGGTGTTGATGTCCTGCGTGGACTTCGCCGAGTACGAGTTCTGGAAGTCCTTCCACGCGGTGAGGCCCTTCACGGCGTCGGCGGAGTCGATCGCGCCCTTCCACTTGCCGTCCTTCTCGGTGGCGATCTGCCCACCGGCGTCCCACACCCACTGCAGCCCGCCGTACCAGTACTGCCCCGGCATGTAGAACGCCGAGAAGTCCGCTTGCGGGTTCTTCGCCTTGACCTTGTCGAGGTCGGCCGTGAGCTCGTCGTAGGACTTCGGGACGTCGGTCACCCCGGCGTCGGCCCACATCTTCTTGTTGTAGATCACCGCACGGTTGCCGGCGAAGAGCGGGGCGCCGTACAGCTTGCCGTCCACGGTCGCCGGGCCCTCGAGCCCGGAGAGCCACGTCTGCCCGTCGGCCAGCTCGTCCTTGTACGGCGAGAGGTCCATCAGGCCACCTGTCGCCGCGTACACCGGTACCTGCGTGTTGCCGAGGTCGACCACGTCCGGCGCGTCCTTCTGTGCGAGGGCCGTGGTGAGCTTCGTGGTGATGCCGTCCCACTGCTGGAGCTGCAGCTTCACCTTGGCGCCGGTGGCCTTGGTGAACTGCTTCTCGGCGACGTCGAGGATCTTCGGGCTGAGGTCGCCGTTCATGATCCAGACGGTGAGGGTCTTGCCCTTGCCATCGGGTGTGCCGATGGACTTCGTGCCGCCGTCGGAAGCTCCGTTGCTTCCGGCGGAGCACCCGGTGAGGGCGAGCGCGCCTGCGAGGGCGAGCGCACCGAGTGCGGCGAAACGCGTGCGTGTCACGTTGACTCCCTTGGTCCGACCTTTATGAAAGGACGTTGCGTAATGGTGAGTAAAGACCCATCACGCGGGGATGTCAACCACGAACCGGCAGGCTGTGGACAATCGCGATCCGCATGTTTCCGGGGGATCACGGATGTGGAACGGATGATCGACGGCGCTTGACGAACTGGTCATGACCAGGCATGATCAGCACCCGCGCTCAGGCGTCGAACGGCACCTCGCCGTGCTTGCTCACACCCGCACGCTGCCGGTGGGCCAGGTGCCCACCGAGGTACCCGCCGACGCCGACGACCGCGAGCCCCGCGAACCCGAGGAGCTTGCCTGCCCCGTGGTTCCCGGACTTCCGTTGCATCCACGACAGCCCGTACAGCGAGATGCCCACCCAGTTCACGGCCTGGTGCACCCAACCGGTGCGGAGTTGCTCACGATCGAGCTCCGACCAGTCGACGTAGCCGGCCACCGAGGCGCTGCCCGACGACACCAGCCCCACACCGACGAGGGTCTTCGCCGCCCGCGCGTTCCCCTTCCCGCCGATCAGGTCGAGCACCGCCGCCGAGATCCACGCACCCAGCGGTACCTGCACCATGAGCGGGTGCAGCGGGTGCCCGAACGGCACGCCGTGGAGCAGCTGGCGCAGTGCCTTCGGCTTCGCGAGGGCGTTCACCACGGAACGATCGATGTCGACAGCCTTGTCGAGCACGCTCGCGTGCTCGACGGCGTCGGTGAGGCGACGGAACGCTCGGATCCCAGGCATGCCCTGGACGGTAGGCCTGGAGGCGCGGTACCGGTCCCAGGAACCGGCACCGCACCTCCAGGCCGTCACGTCCAGTGCGCCGCCTACTCCTCGACGATCTCCGCGAGTTCGAACGGCTCCACCGTCAGCTCATCGCCGCCTGCGGCGACGTCGACGCGGACGGTGTCCCCGTCACGCACGTCACCGGCGAGGATCGCCCGCGCCAACCGGTCGTCGATCTGCCGCTGCATGAGCCGACGGAGCGGACGCGCTCCGTACACCGGGTCGTACCCGCGCTCGGCGAGCCAGGCCCGGGCGTCCGGGGTGACGGCCAGCTCCAGTCGGCGGTCGGTCAGCCGGCGTGCGAGCCGGTCGACGTAGAGCGACACGATCTGGCCGAGGTCCTCTTGCGTGAGCGCCTGGAACACCACGATGTCGTCGAGTCGGTTGATGAACTCGGGGCGGAAGGCCTGCTGGACGAGCTCGCGGACAGCCTCCTCGCGCTGCACGTCGGTGATCGACTGGTCGGTCATGAACTGCGACCCGAGGTTCGACGTCAGGATGAGGATCGTGTTCCGGAAGTCCACCGTCCGGCCCTGGCCGTCGGTCAGGCGGCCGTCGTCGAGGACCTGCAGGAGCACGTCGAAGACCTCGGGGTGGGCTTTCTCGATCTCGTCGAGCAGCACCACGGAGTACGGGCGACGCCGGACGGTCTCGGTGAGCTGCCCGCCGGCCTCGTAGCCGACGTACCCGGGCGGGGCGCCGATGAGCCGCGCGACCGAGTGCTTCTCGCCGTACTCGCTCATGTCGATCCGGACGAGTGCCTTCTCGTCGTCGAACAGGAACTCGGCGAGCGCCTTGGCCAGCTCGGTCTTGCCGACGCCGGTGGGGCCCAGGAACAGGAACGAGCCCGTCGGACGGTCCGGGTCGGAGATGCCCGCGCGGGTGCGACGGACCGCTTCCGACACGGTCGAGACGGCGGAGCGCTGCCCGATGATCCGGCGGCCGAGTTCGTTCTCGAGGTGCAGGAGCTTCTCGGTCTCGCCCTGCAGCAGGCGCCCGAGGGGAATGCCCGTCCACTGCGCGATCACGGCGGCGATGTCCTCGTCGGTGACGCTGTCGTTCACCATCCGGTCGGCCTGCTCAGCTTGTTCGGCGGCGGCGAGCTCGGCCTCGATCCGGGGCTTCTCGCTGTACTCGATGCGCGACACGAGTTCGTAGTCGGCCTCGCGCTGTGCCCGCTGCGAGCGCATGTTGAGGTCGTCGAGCTGCTGCTTCAGTTCACCGATGCGGTTGAGGCTGGCGCGTTCGGCCTGCCACCGCTGCTCGAGTTCGCCGAGCAGGGTCTCGCGGCTCGCGAGCTCGGCCCGCAGCGTCTCCAGCCGAGCCTTCGACGCGTCGTCCTTCTCCTGCTTCAGCGCGAACTCCTCGACGCGCAACCGGTCCACGGTGCGCTTGAGCTCGTCGATCTCGACCGGGCTCGAGTCGATCTCCATCCGGAGCCGGCTCGCGGCTTCGTCGATGAGGTCGATCGCCTTGTCGGGCAGCTGCCGCCCGGAGATGTACCGGTTCGACAGGCTCGACGCGGCCACGAGCGCGGAGTCGTTGATCGTGACCTTGTGGTGCGCCTCGTAGCGCTCCTTGAGGCCGCGGAGGATCGCCACGGTGTCCTCGACGCTGGGCTCCCCCACGAAGACCTGCTGGAAGCGCCGCTCAAGGGCGGCGTCCTTCTCGATGTACTCGCGGTACTCGTCGAGCGTCGTCGCGCCGATGAGCCGGAGTTCACCGCGCGCGAGCATCGGCTTGAGCAT
The DNA here is from genome assembly GCF_025407985.1 of Curtobacterium sp. C2H10. Taxonomy (NCBI): domain Bacteria; kingdom Bacillati; phylum Actinomycetota; class Actinomycetes; order Micrococcales; family Microbacteriaceae; genus Curtobacterium; species Curtobacterium sp. C2H10. The sequence goes on from NZ_JABXGF010000010.1 coordinate 24,257, forward strand.
GTTCGACGCGGCCACGGACCCTTCGCCCCCACCGGCGCCCATGAGGGTGTGCAGCTCGTCGATGAACGTGATGACCTGCCCGTCAGAGTCGTTGATCTCCTTGAGCACGGCCTTGAGCCGCTCCTCGAACTCGCCGCGGTACTTCGCGCCGGCGATGAGGGCGGACATGTCGAGCGACACGAGCCGCTTGTCCTTGAGGGAGTCGGCGACGTCACCCGCGACGATCCGCTGGGCGAGTCCTTCGACGACGGCCGTCTTGCCGACGCCGGGTTCCCCGATGAGCACGGGGTTGTTCTTGGTGCGACGCGTCAGCACCTGGGAGACGCGCCGGATCTCGGCGTCCCGCCCGATCACCGGGTCGAGCTTGCCGTTGCGGGCGATCGCCGTGAGGTCGACGCCGTACTGCTCGAGGGCGGTCTTCTGTCGCTCTTGCGAGTCAGGAGCGCCCTGGAGGTTCGCCATGCGTTCCGTCCTTTCGTTGCGGTGGTCCTGTAGTTGAGTCTACTCCACTCAACTTGCGTTCGCAGCGGGAGATTCCCGCCGCGGGTTCCGGATGCCGACGGCACTCACGAGTGCGCCGGCGAGGAGCAGCAGCGCCATCACGACCATCGCGCGGTGCAGTCCCTCGACGCTCACGGCACCGCCGAGGACGATCCCGGCGAGCGCGACCATGACGAGCCCGGCGATCCGCGCGATCGCGTTGTTGACGGCCGAGCCCGCACCCGCCTCCGACTGCGGGACCGACCCGAGGACCGCACTCGTCAGCGGCGTCACCATCAACGCGATCCCCGCTCCGACGAGCACCAGACCGGGGAGCACCGACCACCAGTACCCGATCGGCTCGTCACCGGCGAAGAGCAGCAGGAGCGCCCCGACCGCGGCGATCGCGGGACCGGCGGCCATGAACCACCGCGGACCCCAGCGGCCGGCCAACGACCCGACCGTGGTGGAGAGGAGCAGGAGCATCACGGTCGGGGGCAGCGTCGCGAGGCCGGCGAGCCAGGCCGGGAACCGCCAGACCTCTTGCAGGAACAGCGTCACGACGAAGAACACCATCCCGAGGGCCCCGTAGATCGACAGCGTCGCGAGGTTGCCGACGGTGAAGTTCCGCGCACGGAAGAGCTCGAGCGGGACCAGGGGTGCACCGTGCCTGCGGGTGACGCGGAGCTCCCACGGCACGAACGCCACGAGCGCTGCCCCGCCGAGCACCAGCGCGGCGAGGACGACCGGCGCGCCCCACCCGAGACGCTCCTGCTCGATCAACCCGAGGACGACACCACCGACGCCCACGACCGCCAGCACGGCGCCGACCACGTCCACGTGCGCCCGCGGCCCCACCCGGACGTCCGCCGAGATCCGCGACACGAGCGGGATCGTCACCGCGATCGGCACGGCCGTCAGCACGAAGATCCACCGCCAGCCGATGCCGTCCACGACGAGGCCGCCGACGACCGGCCCGAGGATCGTCGCCGCGCTCGACCACGCCGTCCACGTGCCGATCGCCTTCGCCTGCGCCGCACCGCGGAACGCCGCCACGATGAGCGCGAGGGCACTCGGGGTCACGAGCGCACCACCGACGCCCTGCAGCGCCCGGGCGACGATGAGGACCTCGCCCGTGGGGGCGATCGCGCACACGATCGAGGCGATCCCGAAGACCACGAGGCCCCACGTGATGATGCGGACGCGGCCGAACAGGTCGGACAGACTGCCGGCCACGAGGATGAGCGAACCGAGCGTCACGAGGTACGCGTCCACCGTCCACTGCTGCACGACCAGTCCCCCGCCGAGTTCGTCGCGGATGGCGGGGAGCGCCACGTTCACGACGCTCGAGTCGAGTCCCACGACGAAGGACGACAGGATCGCGACGACGAGCACGACACGGCGGTCGTCGCGGAGCGGGGCCGTGGCCGCCGGGGCTGGGGTCGTCATGTGCCCATCCTCCGCCACCGCGCGCGGTCCCGCCTGCCCCCGGGAGGACCTGTGGACAACTCGCCGGACACGACGAAGCCCCCGCGACCGATGGGGTCGCGGGGGCTGCCGACAGGACGGGGCTGGGGTCCTAGTTCCTGGAGTCCGAGTTCGGCTGGACCGACGGGCCGGGGTTGACGACCGGCTGCGGAGCCGGCTCGGCCGCGGTGTTCGTCACGGTCGTGGTCTGCACGCCGGGGTCGGTGCCCTTGGCCTTCTTCTCGTCGTCGCCCATCTCCTTCTTGAAGATGTTGATCGACTGCCCGAGGCCCTTGGCGAGTGCCGGGAGCTTGGTCGCACCGAACAGCAGGATGACGATCCCGAGGATGATCAGCAGGTGTACGCCACCGAGGTTTCCGAGCATCATGACTCCTTGAATCTGGATCTGGTCGCCGTCTCCGAGTCACCGTCGACGCGTGCGGCGGAAGTCCGTCGTGCACCCATCGTAACTCGCACCGGTCGGGAAACCCAGGCCGGGCACCCGAACGGACACCGTTCGCACAGGCAGCACCCCCGGACTGCCGTTGCAGCCCGGGGGTGCGCGTGCCGGTCGCGGGTCAGGCGCGACCGGGTCAGTAGGCGCCTCGGGAGCGCAGCACGGACGGGATGGTCCGGGCGAGGATGACGACGTCGTGGACGAAGGACCAGTTCTCGACGTAGTGCAGGTCGAGTCGGACACCGTCGGCCCAGTCGAGGTCCGAGCGGCCGCTCACCTGCCAGAGCCCGGTGATGCCCGGGGTCACGAGCAGCCGACGGTCGGCGAAGTCCTCGTACAGGGCGACCTCGCGCGGGAGGGCGGGTCGGGGGCCCACCAGGCTCATCGAACCGGTCAGGACGTTCCACAGCTGCGGCAGCTCGTCGAGGGACGTCCGACGCAGGAACGCACCGGCCCGGGTGATGCGCGGGTCGTGCTTCATCTTGAAGAGCGGCCCCGCGCCCTCGTTCTCCTGCTCGAGCGCGGCCATCCGGGCTTCGGCGTCGACGCACATCGTACGGAACTTGAGGATCGGGAACTCCCGCCCGTCGCGCCCCACGCGGGTCTGGCGGAAGAACACGGGGCCACGGTCGTCCGCGCGGATGACCAGGGCGATGACGGCGAACACCGGCGCGAGGAGCAGCAGACCGATGCCGGCGCCGACGACGTCGAGCGTCCGCTTGCCGATCCGCCGCCGGTAGTCGGGCGTCTCGACGTGCATGAGCGGCAGGCCGTCGACGGGTCGTTCGTGCACCCGGCCGGCGGCGATGTCCGCCAGCGGCGAGGAGACCACGAGTTCGACGCCGTGCGCTTCCAGTTGCCATCCGAGCCGCCGGAGTCGCTCGTGCCCGCCCCGGATCGCGCCGGCGACCACCACGGCGGCCACCGGTTCGCTCTGGGCCCGGTCGAGGACGGCGTCGACCCCGTCGATCACCGGGACGCTCGTGTCCCCGAGCGGTACCCGGGACCCGGCCCGGACGCAGTCGGAGATGATCGCCCGGACGCGGTACCCCGCGGCGGGGGTGGCCGCGATGCGCCGTCCGACGTAGGTCACGTCGTCGAGGTCGCCGACGAGCAGGACGTCCTGCAGCCCCTCGCCCCGGCAGCGACGTCGAGCGAGCACGGTCCGGACGGCCTTCCGACCGATCGCGAGGAGGAGCAGCCCGAGCGGGAACGCGATGGCGACGTAGCCACGGGCGAGGTCGACCTGGACGGCGTACGCGACCCCGGCCACCGTCGCGACGGTGACGAGGCTCGCGGTGATGAGTCGCCGGAACTCGTCGCCGCCGACGCCGACGATGCGCGGGTCTCGGCTGCGGGACACCGTGAGCAGGACCATCCAGGCCACGATCATCACGGGGGCGACCACGAACTCGGTCCACCCGGCAGCGCTCGAACCCGCGGGGAGCTCACCGGGGAACCGGACCACGTGGGCGACGGCGAACGCGACGAGCAACAACCCCAGGTCGAGCCCCGCCAGGCCGAAGCCCGTCGCACGGCTGCGGCGGGTCCGGCTGCGGGTCGGACGCCCGACGACCTCGACGGAACGGGACACCGCGCTCAGCGGTCGCATCGCGAGTGACATCGGGAGCCCTCCAGTCGGCCACCGGCCGGGGGGACCGACCGGGTGCCGCCGTCATGCGAGAGGACGGAACGGCACTCCGATCAGAATATCACGCTGGAGTTCTGCATATCAATGGTCGAGCACGTCCGCGAGCGTCCACGCCACGGGAGCCGCAGTGAGCGCCGGGATGTCTGCCTCGGTCACGCCGCGCAGTCGGTAGGCGACACGCTCCCCCGGCAGCAGGGTCATGAACCCGCGGTCGACCGTGCCCCCGGGTGCGACCCGGTCGGGCTGGAAGAGGAGGTCCCGCACGAGGCCCTCCGCCTCGACGACGAGGTCGAGGCCGTCGCCGTCGGGAGCCGCGGTGAAGGCGGTCCGGTACCGTGCCGGCTCCCAGCGCATGTCCTTGTCGGGTCCCGGGGTCCACACCGCCCGACGCCAGTCCATGTCCGCGACGACGAGCTCGTTCGTCGGGTCGTCCACCACACCGACCGACTCCGGCAGTGCCACCACGGCGACACCGGCGGCGGACAGGCGGACGGGCAGCGACGCCTCGGCGAGGACCGTCCCCGCGAGGGTGACCCGCCGCACGCGGACGACGCTGTCGTGCCCCGTGCGGGTCGAGCGGACGGCGACCTCGATGGGCGCGTTGCCGAACGCCCCGGGCGACACCCCGAGCGAGAGCGTGTCCGCCAGATCGCCCAGATCGGCCGTCTCACCGACGGAGGCCGACGTGGTCGGGCGATCCGCGCCTCCTGGCTGCCCCGACGGCTCGCCCGCAGAACCGGACGCGCCCGCCGGACCGGACGCAGCAGCCGGAGCGGACCCGCCCGCCGGAGCGGACCCGACCGCCGGACCGGACCCGCCCGACGGACCGGACGCGACCGCAGCCGCGACCGAGGACACCGGACGGATCGTCAGCAGCACGTCGTCGTAGAGCCGACGCAGCTCGTGCGCCAGCGGCTTCAGCCGCCCGGCCGAGTCGATCGCCGACCACGACGAGACCGGCCAGAGGTCGTTCAGCTGCCACACGACGACCCCGGTGTTCCGGGGCCAGTGCGTCCGCCAGTGCTCGACGCCCGTCGCGATGGCGCGCGCCTGCTGCAGCTGCGTCAGGTAGTGCCACCGGTCGAACTCGGCCGGCGCCACGGAGCCGAACCGCGGCGCGAGGCCCCGCGCGAGCTTCCCCATGCCGTCCGCGGCCTTCTGGTGGTGGACGACACCGGGCGAGTCCACCGCGAGCGGCGAGTCCCGCACCGCGTCGCGCAGCGTCCGCCAGGCGGGCGGCGCCTGCCAGCCGAACTCCGAGACGAACCGCGGCACCGAGTCGCGGTAGGCGGTGTCCGGGAGCCGGTTCCAGACGTCCCACGAGTGGTGCGTCTCGTGGTCGACGTCGTTCGCGGGGAGCGACTCGGAGCCCGACCACGGCGAGGCGACCGTGTAGAAGCGCGAGGGGTCGACCGCGTCGACGATCGTCGGCAGGAGGTCGAGGTAGTAGTCCAGGCCCCAGCCGCGGCCCTCGAGCGAGGCCTCCCAGCCGTCGACCTCGTGCAGCCAGATGTTCTCGTTGTTGCCGTTCCAGAGCACGAGCGAGGGGTGCCGTGCGAGCCGGGCGACGTTGTCCCGGGCCTCGGCGATGACCTCGCTGCGGATCGGCTCGCCCTCGGGGTAGGCCGAGCAGGCGAACGGGAAGTCCTGCCAGACGAGCAGTCCGAGCTCGTCGCAGACCTCGTAGAAGTCGTTCGACTCGTAGACCCCGCCGCCCCAGACCCGCACGAGGTTGACGTTGAGGTCCGCTGCCGCGCGCAGACGGTCCTCGACCCGGTCGCGCGACACCCGCGAGACGATGACGTCGTCCGGGATCCAGTTCACGCCGCGGACGTCGATGAGCGTGCCGTTGACGTGCACGTTGAAGGGCTTGCCGATGCTGTCGGACGTCGTCTCGATGCGCGTCGAGCGGAAACCGGTGCGGAACGTCGAGCGGTCGAGGACCTCGCCGTCGACCGTCTGCAGCTCGACCACGACGTCGTACAGGTCCTGAGCGCCGTAGCCACGCGGCCACCACCGCTGGACCTCCGGCACCCGCACGGTGACCACGGTCTCGTCGTCGCGCGGGGTCAGCTGTGCGCGCGAGCGCTGGCGGGTGGTGCCACCCTCGGCCGTCGCTCCGCTGACCGTCACGACGAGCACGAGGTCGTCGTCCTCGCCGTCCTGGTCGAGGTCGTTCAGCCCGGAGCGCTCGACGGTGATGTGCGCGTCGAGCACGCCCTCACCCGCCTCGACGTCGACCAGGGGCCGGACGTCGCGCAGCCTGGCTGTGGACCAGCGCTCGATCGCGACCGGTCGCCACGGACCGCTCGTGACCGCCGTCAGCCCCCAGTCCCACCCGAAGTTCGACGCCATCTTTCGGAGGTACGGGAACGGTTCGTCGTACGGACCGGGCATGCTGCCGGCCTTCGCCGCGACGCGTCCGGCCTCACGGTAGGGCGACTCGAACAGGAGCTCGAGCGTCTTCTCCCCGCGGCCGACGCCGCCGGTGCTGTCCCGGGCGTCGAACCGGTAGCGGCGGTGCATGTTCCGCGTCGTCCCCACCACGACGCCGTCGAGGCTGAGCTCGGCGACGGTGTCGAGCCCGTCGCACACGAGGTCCACGCGCTCGAAGCCCCGCGGGTCGACGTCGACGGTGCGCTGGTACGACCAGTCGGCCCGGCCGACCCACTTGGCGCCGTCCTCGTTCCGGTCGAACGTGGGGTCCGCCAGCAGCCCCTCGCGCTCGAGGTCGGTGTGGACCTGCCCCGGCACGGTGGCGCCGATGGTCCGGCCCACGACGTCGGCCGGCGCGCCTGCTGGCGGCGCCTCACCCGCCATGGTCACGGTCCAGCCGTCGCGGAGTTCCTCGCGTTCGAGGGTCATGCGGGTCCTTCTCTTCGGCGGACGGGTTGGTGTCCGCTGCGGTCGGGACGCCGGCCGGGGGCCCGCCTCGTGGCCGGGTTCTCGGCCGGGAGGCGCGGCACCGGTTGCCCGGGCGTCGTCGCGTCGCGCGCGCGGAACGCTGGTGCGGTCGCGCGTCGGGGTGCTCGGCGATGCTAGTACGGCGACCTTGCAGGACTGCGAGTGGCAGGCTGGAAGACGTGATCAGTGTTGCACTCGCCACCGCCCTGCGTGACGCCGGCCTGCGGTGGCACCCGACGACCGGTGACCGGTTCGTGATCGACAAGCCGGGCGTCGACGACGACGTCTACACGGTGTCCGAGATGACCGTGGAGCGGCACGACTACCCCTCGGGGACGGTGCTCGGCTTCAACGGGACGACCGAGTGGGCGCTCGACTCGGTCGACGCCGCGGAGTCCCTCTGGCTCCCGCGCGAGGACCAGCTGCGTGGGCTGCTCGGCCCGGCGTTCGTGTCCATGTCGGCGGGGTTCACGGTGGTCGCGACGGTCGACGGCGCTGATCGTTCCTTCACGTCCGACGACGCTGCGGAGGCGTACGGGCTGGCCCTGCAGGCGTACATCACGGCGGCGCTGGCGTAGCGGGGTACGCCGGGCGGCGACGGCTCGCCCGGGCTGAACGTTGCCGGAATGCCTGCTGGGTGGCCTTTGGTTGACTCGGACCATGACCGTTCCGAACATCACCCTGAACGACGGCAAGACCATCCCGCAGCTCGGCTTCGGCGTCTTCCAGATCGACCCCTCCGAGACGAAGGAAGCGACGCTCGCGGCGCTCGAGGTCGGCTACCGCCACATCGACACCGCCGAGATGTACGGCAACGAGAAGGAGGTCGGCGAGGCCATCGCTTCGTCGGGCATCCCGCGCGAGGAGATCTTCGTCACGTCGAAGCTCAACAACGGCTTCCACGACCCCGAGGCAGCGCTGGAGAACGGCAAGAAGTCGGCCGACCTGCTCGGCGGCTACACCGACCTCTTCCTCATCCACTGGCCGCTGCCCACCGTGTCGGACTTCGTGCCGACGTGGAAGGCGATGGAGGAGCTCTACCGCGGCGGCACCGCCCGCTCGATCGGCGTGAGCAACTTCCAGGCCCACCACCTCAACCGCCTCGCCGCCGAGACCACGATCACCCCGGCCGTGAACCAGATCGAGGTGCACCCGTACCTCACGCAGGACGAGCTCCGCGCCTACGACCGCGAGCACGGCATCGCGACCGAGGCCTGGTCGCCCATCGCGCAGGGCCTCGTGCTCGACGACGAGACGATCACCCGCATCGCCGGCAACGTCGGCAAGTCCGCGGCGCAGGTCGTCCTCCGCTGGCACATCCAGCGCGGCGACATCGTCTTCCCGAAGTCGGTCACCCGTGCCCGCGTCGACGAGAACTTCGCGATCTTCGACTTCGAGCTCTCCGACGAGGACATGACGGCGATCTCGTCGCTCGACAAGGGGCACCGGACGGGTCCGGACCCGGACACGTTCGACTACGTCCCGGCCTGATTCGGTCACCGCGTGAGGAAGGCCCCCGTCACCTGTTGGTGGCGGGGGCCTTCCTCGTCTTCAGTTGTGCTTGCTGGTGATCAGCGAAGGGTGAGTCGAACCGTCTCCGACTCGGCCGCGATGGCGCCCTGCTTGTGGTACACGACGAAGTCGTGCGTACCCGCGCCGATCGCAGTGGTCTGCAGCGTCCAGGTGCCGTTCTCGACCGTGGCGGTGCCACGGGACTTCCCGTTCACGAACACGGAAACCGTGGTGCCCTCCTTGCCGACGCCGGTGAACGTCACCGGCCCCGCGGCGACGGTGTCACCGTTCGCCGGGGACTCGATCGCGAAGTCGGCCGCCGGCGCCTGCACGATCAGGTTCAGGCGCACCTGCTGCGCCTGGGACCCACCGACCGGCTTGTGGAACACGGTGACCTCCTGCTCGCCGTAGTTCAGCGTGCCCGTAAGCGACCACTTGCCCTTGCTGTCGACCAGGCCCTCGGCGAGGGTCGCGTTGCCCTTCTTGATGACGACCTTGCCGCCACCGGCACCCTGGCCGGTGAACGTGACCGACTTGTCCGCGGTCTCGACCACCGAGTCGTTCGCCGGCGAGGTCACCTCGAACGGCAGCACGACCGAGCCGTCCGTGACCGTGACGGTCAGCGGGCTCGACACTGCCGACGAACCGGGCATCTTCTTGTAGTACGCGGTCAGGTTGTGCTTGTTGAAGCTCAGCTCACCGGTGAAGGCCCACTTGCCGTCAGCGCCGACCTCGGCCGTCCCGACGGTATTCGTGCCCTTCTTAATCGTCACGACACCGCCCGTAGTGCCCGTGCCCTCGAACGAGACCTGGTTGTCCGGTGCGGTCACGGTCGAGTTGTGCTTCGGGGCAGTGATCTCGAACGGAGCGTTCTGCTCGTTGTTGGTCACCGTGATGTGCAGCGGCACCTTGTTGGTCACCGCACCCGTTGGGATCTTCTTGTAGTAGACCTCGAGGTCGTACTCGGTGTACGCCATGAGCGACGTGAAGGACCACTTGCCGTCCGCGTCCACGATCGCAGAACCGATGGGCTTGTTGCCGTTCAGGACGGACACCTTGCCGCCCGGGTTCCCCAGACCGGTAAAGGTCACCGACTTGTCGGCGGTGCGGATCACGTCGTTGTTCTGCGGGCTCGTCAGCTCGAACCCGGTCGCAACGACGCGGATGTCCTTCGACACCGCGTCCACACGCTCACCGCCCACGTACTGCACGAACTCGACCGTGTTCGCGCCAGCCTTCAGGCCCGACACGCGCCCGCTCCACGAACCATCCGCGGCAGCGGTCGCGACGACCGTGCTCCCGACACGGATCTGCGCACCAGCAGTCGCCGTGCCCGACACCAGCGCCGTCCGCGCATCGTTGTCGACCGAGTCAACGTTCACCGAGAGGGCGTCGTTCGCCGACTCGCCCGGGTTGACCACGACCGTCGAAGTCGTCGTGTTCGCACCCTTCGACTTCTGCGTGGCCCCGATCGTGTTTTCACCCTTGCGGATGTTCACGGCCTTGGTCCACGTGCCGTTGTCCTTCACCGTCACGGGCGCGACGTCCGTACCGTTCACCACGACGGTGACCTCGGAACCAGCCTCACCCTTGCCCTCGACCGTGATCGGCGAGTCTGACACCTCGGACTGGTCCGCGGGCGAAGTGATCGAGACCTGCGAATACTGCAGTGCGGCGGATCCGACAGCTGAAACATTTCCGGCGACGTTCTGCGTAGCGGTGAAAGTCAGTCGCTCGCCGCTGTTGGGTGCCGCGACTTTGTACGTGAAGAGCCCCTTTGTATCGGCGTTACCGGAGGCGACAACTGCACCCTTATGCAAAACTTCGATTTTCGCATTCGCGCGGCCTCGCACCTCAATGCGAGCCAACTCCTCGCGATCGTCCAGAAAGACCCCAGTAACGGTGGGTGCAGACGGCACATCGAGCGCCGAAATGTAGATGCTACTCCCTGCAGTCGCGTGATAACCCGGGCCAGCTGCGCTTCCATTAGGGGCCAACCCGAGCGTACGACCACCCGAAATCAGGTATCCACCCGAAGTGCGCCACTCGTTCTTGACATCACACGTGCCCCAAACCCAGTGTCCGTGAGACCAAGTCGACAGGCACGAGTTGCCTGCTCGAACAGTTCCAACCTCACCTTCCGCAGGTACCGTCGCAAGGACTCCCGCATTCGGCGAGAGAGATGCCGTTGCATTAATCCACTGCGTGTTGTTGGACCACCAGGTGAAGTTTGTGCCGGTGATTGAGCCGTTTGGCCCCTGCAGCCGCACGGTCTTTGTTCGGGGCGTGACCTGACTCGTACCCTCTTGGGAATGTAGCTGGACGCCTTCTCCAGTAGATGCCGACGCCGCCGTTGCACCGAGGGGAGCGAAAGCGAGGCCGGAGGCGAGGGTCGCGACGGCGAGGGCACTGGCACCCAGGCCCTTCGCGATGCGCTTCTTCTTGCTTGACATGGTGTGGTCCCTTTCGAGGGATCGGGCCGCGCGCTCTCGTTCGGGACGATCGGGTCGCCCGCGGCTCGCGGTCATCGTGGTCGCGGGACACCCCGCTGCCATACCAAAATATCAAACACTGACGTGAAATACAACACTGTGCGATGAGATCACCTTGAGCCATTCGGACGCAACTTTCAGCTCCCAGAGTTGACGCGCCTCCAGTCCTGAGTAGAGTTGAGTCCATCGGACGCAAGTCCAACGACTTCAGCAGTACCCGCACCAACAGAAGGAGCACCCACACATGGGACGTGCAGTAGGCATCGACCTCGGAACCACCAACTCGGTCGTCAGCGTGCTCGAGGGCGGTGAGCCCACGGTCATCGCCAACGCCGAGGGCATGCGCACCACGCCGTCGATCGTCGCCTTCACCAAGGACGGCGAGGTGCTGGTCGGCGAGACCGCCAAGCGCCAGGCCGTCACGAACGTCGACCGCACCATCGCATCGGTCAAGCGCCACATCGGCACCGACTGGACGACGGACATCGACGGCAAGAAGTACACGCCGCAGGAGATCTCGGCCCGCATCCTGGGCAAGCTCAAGCGCGACGCCGAGCAGTACCTCGGTGAAGACGTGACCGACGCGGTCATCACCGTGCCGGCGTACTTCAACGACGCCGAGCGCCAGGCCACCAAGGACGCCGGTGAGATCGCCGGCCTGAACGTCCTCCGCATCATCAACGAGCCGACCGCCGCAGCACTGGCGTACGGCCTCGACAAGGGCAAGGAAGACGAGCTCATCCTGGTCTTCGACCTCGGTGGTGGCACGTTCGACGTCTCGCTGCTCGAGGTGGGCAAGGACGACGACTTCTCCACGATCCAGGTCCGTGCGACCTCCGGTGACAACCGCCTCGGTGGTGACGACTGGGACCAGCGCATCGTCGACTACCTCGTGAAGAAGTTCAAGGACGAGCACGGCGTCGACCTCTCGACGGACAAGATCGCCAAGCAGCGCCTCAAGGAAGCCGCCGAGCAGGCGAAGAAGGAACTGTCGTCGCAGATGTCGGCGAGCATCCAGCTCCCGTACCTGACGCTGACGGCCGACGGTCCGCTCAACCTCGACGAGACCATCTCGCGCGCCCAGTTCGAGCAGATGACCTCCGACCTGCTCGACCGCACGAAGAAGCCGTTCAACGACGTCATCAAGGAAGCCGGTGTCTCCGTCAACGACATCGCGCACGTGGTGCTCGTCGGTGGCTCGACCCGCATGCCCGCCGTGGCCGAGGTCGTCAAGTCGCTGACCGGCGGCAAGTCCCCGAACCAGGGCGTCAACCCGGACGAGGTCGTGGCCGTCGGCGCCGCGCTGCAGGCCGGTGTCCTGAAGGGCGAGCGCAAGGACGTCCTCCTCATCGACGTCACGCCGCTGTCGCTCGGCATCGAGACCAAGGGCGGCCTGATGACGAAGCTCATCGACCGCAACACCGCGATCCCGACCAAGCGCAGCGAGACCTTCACGACCGCTGACGACAACCAGCCGTCGGTCGCGATCCAGGTCTTCCAGGGCGAGCGCGAGTTCACCCGCGACAACAAGCCACTCGGCACCTTCGAGCTCACCGGCATCGCGCCGGCTCCCCGTGGCGTCCCGCAGGTCGAGGTCACCTTCGACATCGACGCCAACGGCATCGTGCACGTGTCCGCGAAGGACAAGGGCACCGGCAAGGAGCAGTCGATGGTCATCTCCGGGGGCTCGTCGCTGCCGAAGGAGGACATCGAGCGCATGGTCCGCGAAGCCGAGGAGCACGCGGCCGAGGACAAGGCCCGCCGCGAGGCCAACGAGCGTCGCAACCAGGCCGAGCAGCTCGTCTACTCGATCGAGAAGCTCATCAAGGAGAACGACGAGAAGCTCCCCGCGGACGTCAAGTCCGAGGTGCAGGCCGACGTCGACGCCCTCAAGTCCGCGCTCGCCGGCGAGGACGACGAGGCCGTGAAGACCGCCTTCGACAAGCTCAACGAGTCGCAGGGCAAGCTCGGCCAGGCCATCTACGCCCAGCAGGACGCAGGCGCCCCGGCCGGTGAGCAGCCCACCGCCGACCAGGCAGCGCAGGACGACGAGGACATCGTCGACGCCGAGGTCGTGGACGACGAGGACGACAAGGACAAGAAGTAACGATGACGGATCCCAAGGACAACGTGCCGAACGAGGACGAGCCCCAGGTCGAGGGCGATGCCACGAACGCGGCCGAGCCCGAGGACCTCATCGAGGCGGAGGGGCCCGACGTCGAAGTACCGACCGACGGCCCCGCCGCCGGGGGCCCGGCGGCGGACGCCGCGAACGACCTCTCCCCGGAGGACGAGGCACTCCTCGCCGACGCCGCCCGTGGCATCGCGGAGGACAAGCTCAGCACGGAGGACCGCGACCTGGTCGCCGAGATGCGTGCGGACATGCTCCGTGCGCAGGCCGAGCTGGTGAACTTCCGGAAGCGCGTCGAGCGCGACCGCGAGGCCAACCGCGAGGTCGCCATCGCCGAGGTCGTCCGGGCACTCCTGCCGGCGCTCGACGACCTCACCCGCGCCGAGGCGCACGGTGACCTCGCCGAGGGCCCCATGCAGGTCATCGGGCAGAAGATCCGCGGCGGCTTCGAGAAGTTCAAGCTCGTGCAGATCGGCGAGAAGGGTGAGTCCTTCGACCCGAACATCCACGAGGCGATCGTGCAGCTGCCGACACCGGGCGCCACCGGCCAGACCGTGGCGGACGTCGTCGAGCCGGGCTACAAGCTCGGTGAGCGCGTCCTCCGTGCGGCCAAGGTCGCGGTGGCGGTCCCGGCCTGAGCGCGGGGAGGAGGTAGGGATTCATGGCCAGTCAGGACTGGTTCGACAAGGACTTCTACAAGGTCCTCGGCATCGACAAGACGGCGAGTGACGCTGAGCTGAAGAAGACCTACCGGAAGCTCGCGCGGCAGTACCACCCGGACTCCAACCCGGGCGACGCCGCCGCCGAGAACCGCTTCAAGGAGATCAGCGAGGCGTACTCGGTGCTCTCCGACAAGGAGCAGCGCCAGGAGTACGACCAGGTCCGCGCCATGGGCTCCGGCGCCCGCTTCACCGCGGGTGGCCCGGGCCAGGGCGGCGGCTTCGAGGACGTCTTCGGCGGCATGTTCGGCCAGGGCGGGGGCGGACAGCGTGTCCGCTTCGGCCAGGGCGGAGCAGGTGGCGCCGGCGGCTTCGAGGACATCCTCGGCGGGATGTTCGGCGGTGGCGGCGGCTTCGGCCAGACCACCGGCGGCTACCGCGGCTTCGGTGGGCCGACGAAGGGCCGCGACGTCACCGCGACGACGACCCTCGACTTCACCACCGCGATCGCCGGCGACACCGTCAAGCTCTCGCAGGGCAACGGCCGTCCGGTGAACGTCCGCATCCCCGCGGGGGTCGCGGACGGGCAGAAGATCCGGCTGCGTGGGCGCGGCGAACCCTCGCCCGACGGCGGAGAGGCCGGTGACCTCGTGGTCACCGTCACCGTCCGCAAGCACCCGGTGTTCGAGCGCGACGGGCAGAACCTGCGGCTGGACGTCCCCGTGACGTTCGTCGAGGCGGCGCTCGGCGCGACGATCGAGGTCCCGACGCTCGGCGGCTCCACCGTCAAGCTGAAGGTCGCACCCGGCACGCCGTCGGGTCGCGTCCTCCGTGTCAAGGGCCGCGGCGTCGCCACCAAGAACGGGACGGGCGACCTGCTCGCGACCGTCCAGGTCGCGGTGCCGTCGCACCTGACGGACAAGCAGCGGGAAGCGGTCGAGGCCCTCGCCGAGGCCCTGCCCGACGAGGACCCCCGAGCGGACCTCCTCGCCAAGGCGCGCAGCTAGCGCTCCGCGACCACAGCAGTAGACCGGGTCTGGAGGCACGGCGCGGCTCCGTCAGGAATGCGCGCCGTGCCTCCAGTCTGGTTTCCGGACCATGCGAACGACGGAAAGGAACACGCCATGACCGACATGGACGAGAACTCGCCCGTCTTCGCGATCGCGATGGCGGCGGAGCTCGCCGAGATGCACCCACAGACGCTGCGGCAGTACGACCGGCTCGGCCTGGTCGTGCCCGGCCGCACGCGCGGCGGGTCGCGCCGGTACTCGATGCACGACGTCGCGCAGCTGCGCGAGATCGCACGCCTCGGGTCCGAGGGCGTCTCGCTCGAGGGGATCCGCCGCGTCCTCGAACTCGAGAACGAGAACCGCGCGCTCCGTGCGCGCGTCAGCGAGCTGGAGACGGCCCTCGCCGACCAGCTCATCAGCCGGCCGGGCGCCCGCGTGTTCGCGGCGACCACCACCGGCGGAGCAGTGCCGCTCCGTGCCGGCATGCGGCCGCAGCGGAACACGCAGATCGTGCTCTACCGCGGGCCGCGCTGACCCGTCCCCACCGGGACCATCGGTACGCTGGCGCCGTGCCACCGGACTTCGCCGACTTCTTCCGCCGCCGCGACGACGACGCGCCGGACCTCATCGCGATCGACGGTACGGACCGCTTCATCCTCGACGAGGCGCCGCACGTGCACGGCGACGCGCTCCGGCAGCCCGGCGAGGTCGCCGTCGTCGACGACCGGTACGGCGTGCTGACCCTCGGGGCGATCACGGTGCACGGTGCGTCGGACGTCCGGGTCGTGCAGGACTCCCTCGTCGGGGTGCGTGCGCTCGAGGCCAATGCCGGCACCTTCGGACGCCGGGGCTTCCACCACCCCTCG
This sequence comes from Curtobacterium sp. C2H10, assembly GCF_025407985.1. Classification (NCBI taxonomy): domain Bacteria; kingdom Bacillati; phylum Actinomycetota; class Actinomycetes; order Micrococcales; family Microbacteriaceae; genus Curtobacterium; species Curtobacterium sp. C2H10. The sequence goes on from NZ_JABXGF010000010.1 coordinate 39,886, forward strand.
TCGCTCGAGCAGGCGTTCCGGGACGTCCGGCTCGTGCTGCTCCGGCTGTCGAAGTCGAACGACCGGCTCGACGAGCTCGCCCGCGCCGTCGCCCGGTTCGCCGCGCCCGACGTCGTGCTGCTGTGCGGCGGGGTGTCGAAGCACATGAACCTCTCGCAGAACGACGTCCTGCGCCGGTACTTCGGCGACGTGACGGCGTCCCGCGGCCGTGGGAAGTCGCGGCTGCTGATCGCGCAGGACCCGCTCCGCGCCCAGGCGACCCGGGCGGACGCGACGAACCCGTGGCCGCGGTCGGTGCACGTCGACGACCTCGGGATGACGCTCGTCGCGCACGGCGGGGTGTTCGCCGGGACCTCGCTCGACCAGGGCACCCGGGTGCTGCTCGACGCGATGGACGATGCGGTACCCGGCGCTCGGACCGCCGTCGACCTCGGCTGCGGGAACGGGGTGATCGCCACCGCTCTCGCGCGGCGTCGACCGGGCATCCGGGTGATCGCCACGGACGTGTCGCAGATCGCCGTGGCGTCGACGATCGCCACGGCCGAGGCGAACGGCGTGGCGGACCGGGTGCTCGTCGTCCGGAGTGACGCCGGCGACGAACTCGACGAGGGCTCCGCGCAGCTCGTGCTCTGCAACCCGCCGTTCCACGCGGACACGACCGTGACCACGGACGCGGCCGAGGCGATGTTCCGGAACGCGGCCACGATCCTCCAGTCCGGCGGGGAACTGTGGTGCGTCTGGAACTCGCACCTGCGGTACCGGCCGGTGCTGGAGCGGTTCGTGGGGGCGACGCGGCAGGTGGTGCGGACGCCGAAGTTCACGGTGACGGCGTCGCGGCGGGCGTGACCGCGAGCAGAATGCAACATGTTTAGCAGGCGGTTCCCGGCGTCCGTAGCGTCTCGACGTCCGCCGGGGTTCCTCCCTCACAGCGACGTCGATCCGCCAGCACTCCACACCTGACCACTGCGACGTAGCCACGACCCCGCGCGGGCTGTACACACAGTCCGAACCGTTGGAGTCGCCCCTTGGCACACCTCGCCAGCCCCACCCGCGCACGCCCCCAGCTCGACTTCCTCGACGGATTCCGCGGAGCCCTCGTCCTGCTCGTCGTCACCGGTCACGCGATCGGCTACAGCGGTCTCCGTGGAGAGATCGCCGGAGCCGATCCGGCCCTCGGTCAGTTCCTCGTCGCGGTCGAGCTGCGCGTCCCGATGTTCTTCGTGCTGTCCGGGTACGTCCTGATGATCGCCGTTGCGCGCGATCCCGAACTCAGACTGCGCGGCGGGATGGCCGGGCACGTCCGCCGCCGCGCCCGACGACTCCTCTTGCCCTACTTCGCAGCGCTCGCCCTCTCCCTCGGCCTGATCGCCACCGTTCCACTCCTGCAGATTCCGGCAGGTACCGCCTGGGACCCTCGGATCCCCGTGACGTGGGAGAGCGTCGTCACGCATGCGCTCCTGGTGCACAACTTCCTCCCCGAGGGGTTCTTCCGCATCAACGCACCGCTGTGGACGATGGCCGTGGAATGGCAGCTCGGCTTGCTCATGCCACTGCTCCTCGTGTTCTGGCGTCGGAGGTCTCCCCTGGTGGTCATCCTGCTCCTGCTCCTGCTCGCGGGCGCCTCCAGCGCCACGGGCGTGATGGACTGGTCCGCGCCGATCCTGCTGCCGCTCTTCGCCCTCGGCATGTACGCGGCGCACGTCACCCACCGCGACGACGTTGCCGATCCGGTGACCACGGCGATCCTCGGCCGTCGCTGGCTGGGGATGACGTGTTGCACGGTGCTGATCGTCGGCGCCGTGCTGGTCGGGATGCTCGAGGCGTCGATGCTGCGCGGCCTGCCGACGATCGCGTTGCGGTGGGCACTCGCCGGATCGGCCGCCGCGATCTTCCTCGCGCTCGTCACCCACCGGCAGTCGGTTTCGGCGCACTCACCGACCACGGCACTCGCCCACGACGTCCTTGCCTGGGCGCCGCTGCGGCACGTCGGGTTGATCTCCTACAGCGCGTACCTCATCCACAGCCCGATCCTCGCGATCGCGAACCTCGTGATGATCGGGACCGGTCTCCCGACTGCGTTGATCGTGGTGCTGCAGCTCCTCGTCACGACGCCCGTCGTGTTCGTCGTCGGCCTGCTGTTCGCCGTGTGCTTCGAACGGCCCGTGATGAGCGCACGGCAACGGGCAGCGCTCGACCGACTCCTGCCAGGTCGTCCCTACCGATCTGTCGACAGTATTTGATATACTGAAGGTGATGTCACGATCAACCCGAAGGGAACCACCATGAAGCGCCTCCTCCTCACCACGATGATCGCCGCCGCAGCGGTTTCGCTCGCAGGATGCACCTCCGGCGCGCCGGAGCCCCACGAGAAGGTCGCCGAGTCGACGCCGAAGGCAACGATCACATCGACCCCAGTCCCTGGGTACACACCGCCCACCGGAACCTGCGACGACGGCACCGCGACCATCATCGCCGACGTCGAGGAGATCGCACTGCCGGACGGCTGCGCGAACGTACGGATCGTCAGCAGCGCGTCGACGATCACGCTCGGACCGGTCGAGCACCTGCAGATCGAGGGCAACGACAACAGCGTCACCGTGGCGTCTGTGGACGAGATCGCAGTGTTCGGCGATCGGAACGACATCGGACACGGCGGCGAACCGACGGTGGACGACGAGGGCGCCGAGAACACGATTGCTGCGAAGTAGTCCCCAGTGACGACGAAGGGCCCCGCTCGACGAGCGGGGCCCTTCGCGTCTGCGCGCTACCCGACGGTCGTGCGGAGTGCTTCGAGGTACCCGAAGCCGTCCTGGGCGTTCGGGATCAGCCCCGGCCCGCCCTCTGCCCACTCGGAGACGTTGTACACGGTGATCATGCGTGGCAGCCCCTGCTGGTCGATCGCGCTGACTGTCTTCCGGAGGAGTCGGCGGAACGACTCCGGCGAAGCACCGGCGACGGCGTACGACGACGGATGGGGCTTGACGGTCTCGAGGGACGTGAAGACACCGGGGACGGTGTTCTGCCGGCCGAACGCAGTCGTCGTGTCCAACGAGTCGACGTAGGCGTCGTACCCGTCGTTCGTCGTCGCGCCGGCGTACTTGCCGTCGTACGACGAGAAGTACACGTTGACGTGGTCGTCTCGGAGCGAGTCGGCGTTCGCGGCGATCACACCGCCGTTGCGGGCGAGCACGGTCACACCGTCGTACCCGATCGATCGAAAACGATCGGCGAGATCTCGGAGGAACGCCGTCGACTTCGCACTTCCCTGGTAGTTGTCGAAGTTGCCGCGGAGCGCCTCGAGGTCCCAGACGTTGACCACGGCGTAGCGTCCGCCGTCCACTGCTTCGGTGTGAGCCCACGGATGGGCTGCCACGAACGCGACGAGCTCCTGCGCCCGCCGGCTGATCTCGGCGGCACCACCCTTGTTCGCGAGCGGGAGGACGTAGCCGAGAGCCTTCGCGTTCGGGGTCTCCTCGAAGTAGGCGTGCGACCAGGTGCCGTCCTTCGACCAGGACGAGGAGAAGCCGGCGGCGTTCGGGAAGCTGACCGCGTCGACGCCGCCCGATGCCAACCAGTAGGCGATCCAGCCCAGGACATCGGGGTCGTCACCACGGTAGTTGCCGATCAGCGGAGCCCGCGACGGGTCCCAGCCCGGCGCGGCCACGCCGTCGCCGGTGTTGTCGGGCTTGTTCCACCGCCAGTCGTACCAGCCGTTCCAGTCCGACGACGCCAACGAGGTCTCGTTGCCGAACCCCTGGTACCAGTGCGCGACGACGTCGATGCCGGAGTCGATCGTGGCTGCGGGCGGACTGTCGAGTCGCCCGAAGTCGAACGGCACGTCGCTGACCGCGCAGGCGGCGTTCTGGGGCGTCCCGAAGTCCGTGCGGTAGGGAACATCCGCCGCCGGAGTCGTCGGCCACGAACACCCCGGATGCTCGCTCGCCTGGGTGGGGCCGCCCGCGACGATGCGGTGGAGCACGAGAATCGAGGCGAGGACGACAGGGAGGGAACGAAGGGCGAGCCGGACCGGCTTGGTGAACTGCATGGCGAGAGGGTAGCTCCGGCCGGTATGTCGTCACGAGGAATATGTATGCATGCGATATCAGGCTCGCCGACGCGCCGCCCCCTGGACACTGACGGGCCCCGTGGCGACAGCCGGCGCGTCGCCGTAGTAGCCGCCGTAGACACCGTAGGAGAAGTCGCCACCACGGCGGGCCGGCAGCATGGTCAGGACCACGCCGAGGATGCGCGCCTCGATCTTCTCGAGACGGTCGAGGGCTGCGCGGAGATGTGCCTTGCGCCCTGACCGGGCGGACGCCGCGACGATGACACCGCTGCAGACCTTCGACAGGACCGCGGCATCGGTGACCGGCAGCAGTGGGGGCGCGTCGACGACGATGAGGTCGTACGTGCGGCCGAACTCCTCCATGAGGACTTGCATGCTCTGGGATCCGAGTAGCTCGCTCGGGTTCGGCGGGATCCGACCCGCGGGCAGGATGTGCAGGCCACCGTCGCCCCATTGCTGGACGACGTCACTCGGCTCAGCACGCCCGACCAGGACATCGGAGAGACCGGCGGCGCCCTCGAGGTCGAACACCTGGGCGACCCGCGGCCGGCGGAGGTCCGCGTCGATGAGCAGCACGCGGGCATCCGAGTCGGCCATCGCGATCGCGAGGTTGGTCGACGTGGTGGTCTTGCCCTCCGACTGCATGGCGGACGTCACCATGACCGTCTGCATCTCTGCGTGACCGGCGAGGTAGGCGATGTTGGTGCGCAGGTCGCGGATCGCCTCACCCAGCGCGCCGCGGGGTGCGTGCCGCATGAACAACGACTGGGTCTCGTGGTCGGGGTTGAAGCCGATCGCGCCGAGGACGGGCAGGTCGGCCACCGCCGCCACGTCCGAAGCGGTCCGGATCCTCGTGTCGAGCATCGAGCGGATGAAGAGCGCGGCGATGGCGAGTGCGAGGCCGAGGAGCGTCCCGAGCGCGAGGTTGAAGGACGGCCGCGGATCGATCGGGCCGGTCGGCTGCGTCGCCGGCTGGAGGGTGGTCACCTTGACCGGGCTGCTGCCGTCGGCGAGCGGCTGCTCGAGATCCTCGACGACGGCGCCGATGCTCGTACCGATCGTGTTCGCGATCCGGGTCACCTGCGCCGCATCGTGCCCCTGCACGGACACGTCGAGCAGCTGCGAACCCTTCGGCGTCGAGACCGACACGTCGGACGCCAGCGCCTTCGGCGTCCGATCGAGACCGAGTTCGCGCACGACCGGCTCGAGGACCGGAGCGCTCGTGACGACCGGGACGTAGCCGAGCACCTTCGCCTGGGCGGCACTCGAGCCCTGGTTGAGCTCGGACGCGCTCTGCGACTGGCCGGTCTGCACTGCGACGTAGAGGCGCGTGGTCGCCTGGTACGACGGCGTGCTTACCACAGTGAGGGCGACCCCACCCGCGGCACCGAGCAGGGCACCGAGGAGCAGGAGCCACCAGCCGGAGCGGAGCAGACGCATCGCGTTCGAGAAGTCCATGGGTACTCGTCTCGTTGAAGGAGGTGGTTGGCTCAATGATATATCACATGTGATTGTCATTCAAGGGTGCGACGCTTCGCGGTGCCGAGGATCATTCCGAGCGCCACGAAGTACGGCGCGGCCGAGTTCGGACTGAGGGCGACCTCGTTGAAGGTCGCGTTGGCGAGGAACCCGAGGATGAGCGCGAGCGCGCCGAGTCGCAGGCGCGCATCGGCGAGGTGGCGGGCATGCGCGATCACCGACCAGAAGAACACGGCGTAGAGGAGGATCCCGGGGATGCCGAGCTGTGCGATGATCACGCCGACGCCGGACTCCTGGACCTCGGATTCACTCCCGCCGTCGAAGAGCCCGGCGAGCACACCGACGTTCCCGACGCCGCGTCCGAGCGGATGCCCGGGCAGCTCGACGAAGGCCGCGGTGAACCCACCGACGTGTGCCGCCGTCGAGCCACTCGAGTTGTCCAGGGTGAAGAGGTAGAACCCGGCGCCGGCCCCCACGACGACGATGATCGACAGCACGCGCACGACCGGGTGCGCGTAGACCTGCGCCCAGAGCGCGACGAGGATCAACACCGACAGGAAGAAGCCCTTGCTCACCGTCATCACGGCACCGACGGCGGTCAACAGCATGACGAGCCGGCTCCGGACGAGCATGGCGGCGGTGAACGCGGCGAAGAGGAAGGTCCCGAAGTTCACGGGGTCGGCGAACGACGACACCATCCGACGGACGATCTCGCCGTCGAACTCCTCGGACGAGTAGAAGTTGGCGGGGAGCGGACGGACGTCGGCGATGCCGAGACCCTTCGCTTCCCACAGGTGGCGCAGACCTGCTCGCTCCCAGAACTGCGGCGCACTCAGCTCGAAGAAGCCGAACAGTACGGTGCACGCCCCCAGCACCGCCAGTGCCCCGAGGTAGCGGTTCACCCGCGTCTGGGTCGACGCCAACAATCCGATGAGCAGGAAGAGCATCGGCGTCACCAGGTTGCGGAACGAGGCGACGGCAGCGACGGGTTCCGCGCGGAAGAGCACGAGCCCGAGCGCGGTGAAGACGAGGAGCCCGGCGATCACCAGGACAGATCGGCGGACGAGCACCGTCCGGCTGTCGGCGACCGGGTCGGGGACCGCGGCCGTGGACGCGCGAGGGCGACACACGGCGAGGATCGCCACGAGCAGCACGGCATCGACGAAGTTGAGGATGATGATGACCTGGAGGGCGCTCGGCGCCACGTCGTCGGCGACGAGCAGGAGGTACAGGTTCTGGGTGGCAGAGATGACGGTGGGCACGAGCACGAAGCCCGACATGTCCGCTCCGCTCCGCACAGCGTGGATCGCCGGGACCACGAGCAGCGCGAGGAGGAAGGTGCCCACTGCTGCGAGCTGGAGCGCACCGTCGAGTGCGCTCGACGCGAGCACCCCGGCGACGAAGACCGCGAGCAACAGGATCGGGAAGAGCAGGCCGGGACGCGGGGCTCCGACCGACGACGCGATGCGCGCAGGCGACGACACGAGGGCACTCACGCGGCACCTCCGGGGAGACGTCGCACCACTGCGGCCCTGACGACGACGAGATCCGAGCGTCGCAGGCCGACGAGGCGCCGCGGGTCGTAGCCGAGTACGCGGTGCAGTGCGATCGCGTTCACGAGTGCGATCGCGACGCCGCCGCAGAGCGTCGAGACCGCCGCGGCCATGACCCCGATCGCCGGGGTCAGCACGAGCAGGACGGCGATGTTCACGAGGCAGCCGAGCACGAATGCCAGACTGCGCACACCGGGCCGTCCGCGCGCGATGAGCGCCGAACCTCCGATCGTGGACGCGCTTCCGATGCACGTCGCGACCAGCAGGACGAGCACGAGCGGGACGGCACCGACGAAGTCGTCGCCGAACGCGACGGGGACGAGCAGCGGTGCGGCGAACGCGAGGACGACGGACACGACGAGCACCGCGCTCGAGGCGATGCGCGCAGTCCGTGCCAGGCGCTCGTCGGACCGATCAGCGGCGTCGGCACTGAACGAGACGTCGCGCGCCGCGTCGCTGATCACTCGTGGGAGTTCGGCGACGGTGACCGCGACGACGTAGAGCCCGAGCGCCTCGACGCCGACCAACGGTGTCAGGAGGGCCTGGTCGAGCCGGAGCAGGAGCGCGCCCGAGACGCTCCCGATCCACACCCGCGCGCCGTACCCGAGCATCGATCCCATCGTCGGGCCGGTGCCCGGAGCAGCGGCTGCGCTCGGACGAATGGCCGTGCGCCGGAGGAGACCGAGGTAGGCGAAGCCGCCCAGGACGGGCGACAGCGCGAGCACCGCCACCGCCAGCTCGATCGAGAGCGAGCCCGCCATGGCCGCCCCGCCGATGCCGCAGAGCCGGACGGCGGCCGTGATGAACCGCTCCACGGCGACGAGTCGCCAGCGACCGGAGCCCCCTGCGGCCGCCTGCAGGACCAGGACGACGAGACTCGGCAGGACGGCGCACGCGGCGATCGAGACCAGACGTGCGAGCGGCGCGTCGCCGCCGGCGAACCAGTCGCTCAGCATGACGAGGGCGACCGTCACCAGCACGGCGACGACCGCGACGAGCAGCGCCCCCCGGAGGACCAGCCGCCCGAGTGGACCAGTCCGTCGGGCCGCGTGGAAGGTGACGGACGCCGGGACACCGATCGTCCCGATCGTCGTGGCCAGCAGCAGCGGCGCCGTGACGGATGCGACAGCCCCCCGACCGTCGAGTGACAGCCCGTGCGCGAGGATCGGTGCCGTCGCGAGCGCCGCGAGCGGAGCGAAGGCGCTCCCCGCGATCGTGATGAGCGTGTCCGAGCCGTGGCGGCGGGACGGTGTCGGGTCAGTGGTCACGCAACTAATATAACAAATGCTAGGTATTGAGCGCCAGACTTCCCCCGCACCCGCTAAGGTCGTCATCGTGCGATGGAGTCGAGTGGGCTGGCCCGCCGTCGGGTACGTCTCCCTCGAGGACGTCGACGGCTACCCCGAACACCTCGCACGCCTGGTGACCGACGCCCCGCCGTCCGTGGCCGCCCTCGCGTCCGTCACGTGGAGCGAGTCCCGCATCCAGAACTGGCGCATCGAGGAGGCCGGCCGCCACGGTGACGCCGGCGTCGACGCGACACCGACCCACACCGTCCACGCCGTGTTCGTCGTCCGCAACGACGAGGTGCTCGACACCCCGGACGGCCTCTGGCGCCGGTGGAACCACGCGCGGGTGTCCCTCCGCTTCGACCGTGCCGTGCTCGATCCGTCCGACACGGAGGCGCTCGACCTGCTGGCCGGTGACGTCCACGTCTCCCGCGGTGAGATCGCACACGTGGACGCCGACGTCTGGGAGCTCCGCCTGCTCGTCTCCCCCACCGGCGAGCTCGCGATCCACTTCCGCGACGTCGTGATCGAGGTGCGGCCGGTCGACGAAGAGGACTGGGCAGCGCTCGAGTCACGCCCTGCCCACGGCTGGCACGGCCCGGTCCCGGACGGCTGGGTCGAGTGGGCGACCCCGGCGGTGCGGGCTGCGGCGCACGGAGACGTCGGCGGCCTCTCGCTGGCGCTCGACGGCATCGGTCAGGACCCCGCCGGCATCGACGAGGTCGACCCGCGGTGGGGCTTCGCGCCGCTGCACGCGGCCGTCTGGTTCGACAACCGCGGCACGACCGAGGCACTGCTCGAACGCGGTGCCGACGTCCGGGTCGAGGACGCCGAGGGGCGCACCGCGATGGACATCGCCCACGAGCGCGGCTCACGCCGGGCGGAGGAGATCCTCCTGGCCTGGTTCGACCGGCCGGCTCACGAGCCGACCCAAGGCGACTGACGACCGACGGGAGGCGCGGTGCCAGCTGGCACCGCGCCTCCCGTCCGCCCTCCGGCTGGGTCTCAGACCGTGAGCGCGTTGGCGGCGGCGACCCGCCCGTACCACCGCGCCGAGTCCTTCGGCGTCCGGGCGAACGTCACCGGGTCCCACGACACGAGCCCGAACGTCGGGCGGAAGCCCGACGCCCACTCGTAGTTGTCGAGCAGCGACCAGTGCTGGTAGCCGAGGACCTCGATGCCGTCCTCGATGCAGGCGTGGATCCCCTCGAGGGCACCCTGCGTGTAGGCCACCCGGCGGGAGTCGTCGGCGGTGGCGATCCCGTTCTCGGTGATCATGAGCGGCACGTGCCCGGAGAGCTCCCACGCGCTGCGGAGCCCGTCGGCCGAGGCCTCGGGGTAGAACTCCCACCCGGTCAGGGTCGTCTCGACGTCGTCGGCCACCGGGAGCGGGCCCGACGCTCCGATGAAGGTGCGGGTGTAGGCCTGCACGCCCAGGAAGTCGTCGCCGGCGGCGTTCTCGAGGTACCAGTCGTCGCGCGGGTACCCGTACTCGCGGAGCATCTCGTCGGCGCCGGGCTCCCCGTTCGACCGGAACGCCTGCGTCGCGATGGTCCAGCCGGACTGAAGGCCGGACACCTGCGACAGGACCTCCCGCGAGCGCTTGTGCGAGGCGAGCAGGGCGTCGGCGACCCCGAGGTCCGGGTTGGGCAGGCCGTAGGCGACCAGGTTCGCCGCGTCCTCACCGCCGGCGAGCATCGCCGCGATGTTCGGCTCGTTGATCGTGCAGACGTAGCGGACGCCGTCCTGCACGACGGGGAGCGCGGCCTCGGTGTAGCGGGCGAAGAGGTCGGCGGCGTCGGGGGCGCGCCAGAAGCCGTCGCGTTCGAACCAGCGCGGCACGGTGAAGTGCATGAGCGTGACGATCGGTTCGATGCCGAACTCGTGGCAGGTCTCGACCATGCGGCGGTAGTGGTCGAGCTCGGCCCGGCTGACGAACCCGCGCTCGGGTTCGATCCGCGCCCACTCGATGCTGAACCGGTAGGAGTTCAGGCCGAGGTCGGCCGCGATGCGGATGTCCTCGCGGTACCGGTGGTAGCTGTCGGCGGCGTCACCCGAGGGCTCGACGATGGTGGTGTCGGGCTCGTGCTCGTGCACCCACCAGTTGCTGTTGACGTTGTTGCCCTCGATCTGGTGCGCGGCGGTGGCGGCGCCCCAGAGGAAGCCCTTCGGGAACTGCAGCGTGGTGATGATCGTGCCTTTCAGTGCTGTGACAGGAAGCGGTCGAAGGTGTGGAGCGTCGCCGACGGGTTCTCGACCTGCGGGCCGTGGTAGCTCTCGGGGATGACCTCGTAGACGGCGCCGGTGTCCTCCGCCATCTGCCGCTGCCAGGGGATCGGCCAGGCGCCGTCCCACTCGCCGTGGGTCACGAGCACCGGGAGCCCGGTGGCGCGGAGTGCGGCGGAGGAGTCGGTGTGGTCCTCGAGGATGTGGCCGCCGGCGACGACGCTCGCAGGGTCGTGCGCGTCGAAGCGGTCACGGACGAACCGGGGGTCGTCGGGGAGTTCCTCGTCGGGCCGGTACGCCCAGAGCGGGTTGGTGGAGTCGAACAGCTGGCGGAGGTTGCCGCCGGTGTCGTGCAGGATCGTCAGCTCGGCGACCTTGCGGTAGGGCCAGCCGTACGGTCCGGAGCAGAACTGCACCACGTCGCGGAAGGCGCTCGGGTCGGCGATGGCCGCCTCGCGGACGATCACGCCGCCGAGCGAGTGGCCGATGAGGTGCACGGGTGCGCCGTCGTCGAGCAGTCGTGCGACCCGGACGACGTCGGCGGCCTCTTCCTCGAGTCGGTAGCCGTCCGGCCCCGATGCGCGCGCCGAATCGGCCTGGCCGCGACGGCTGATCGCCACCGCCGTCCAGCCGGCGTCCCGGAGGAGCGGCATGAACGTGCGCCAGTCCTCCTTCGAGCCGGTGTACCCGGGGACGACGAGGACGGTGCCCTTCGACGGCCCGGGAGGCACGACGCGGTAGGCGGTGAGTCGGCCGACGGGGAGGTCGATGCCGACGACGTCGACCCCCTCGGGGGTGGGCAGGTGGCCGAACGGCGGAACGGACGGGAAGTCGCGGAGCGTGCTCATGCCAGCAGCGCCCGTCGTGGGTTCGGCACCGCGTCGAGCAGCGCCACCGTGTAGTCGTCCTGCGGGTGCTGCAGCACCTCGGCCGTGCGACCCCGTTCGACCACGGCGCCGTCGTGCAGCACCATGATGTCGTCCGTGATGAGGCGCGCACTGAGCAGGTCGTGCGTGATGTAGAGGAGCGAGACGCCCCACTGCTCGCGGAGGTCCTCGAGCAGGGCGAGCACCCCGGCACGGAGCGTCACGTCGAGCATCGAGACCGGCTCGTCCGCGATGATCACCTGCGGGTCGGACGCGAGCGCCCGGGCGATGACCACGCGCTGGCGCTGGCCACCCGAGAGCTGGTGCGGGAGCTTCTGCGCGAACTGCTCCACCGGCGTCAGGCCCACGGTCTCGAGCAGCTCGAGCACGCGCTTCCGGGTATCGCGCCCGCGCAGGTTCGTGTAGTTCGCGACGGGGCGGGACAGCGTGTACTCGACCGTGTGCAGCGGGTTGAGCGCGGCGTACGGGTCCTGGAACACCATCTGCACCTCGGAGCGGAGGTCCTTCAGCCCCCGTCTCCCGAGCTTCGCCACATCCGTGTCGCCGAACCGGACGGTGCCGGTCGTCGGCTTCTCGACGCCGGTCAGCATCTTCGCGATCGTCGACTTGCCCGATCCGGACTGGCCGACGAGGGCGAGCGACTGCCCGGGTTCGAGGGTGAACGACACGTCGCGCACCGCCTGCACCGGCTGCTCGCCGCGACGGGGTGCCGGGTAGGTCTTGACGAGGTGCTCGACCACGATCGGGTTGCGGGCGGCGCTGCGCTCGCGGGAGCCGACCGTGCTGAACGACGTCGTGGTCTCCTGGCGGGTCGCCGACGGATCGCGCTGCGACCGGTCCGGGAAGCCTGGCAGGCTCACGACCTCGGCACGCGGGTCGGCGTAGTGCGACAGCAGCATCTGCGTGTACTCGTCCTGCGGGTCGCGGAGGATCTCCTTCGAGCCGCCGTCCTCGACGATGCGGCCCTCGTGCATGACGAGCACGCGTTCGGTCGCTTCGAGGACGATGCCGAGGTCGTGGCTGATCAGGATGGCCGTGAATCCCTCGGACTGCTGCAGCTCGATGATCGTGTCCATCACGGCGTGCTGCACGAGGACGTCGAGCGCGGTGGTCGGCTCGTCGAACACCATGAGCTGCGGCTCGAGCGAGAGCGCCAGGGCGATCGACACGCGCTGCCGCATGCCGCCGGACAGCTCTCCCGGGTACCGGGCGAGCATGGCGGTGGGGAGCTTCACCTTCTCGATGAGCTCCTTCATCCGGGCGTCCCAGCGATCACGCGACACGTGGCCGTGGGCCGTGAAGATGTCGATGAAGTGGTTGCGGATGGTCCGCACCGGGTTGAGCGCGTTCATGCCGGACTGCAGCACCATCGCGAACCCGCCCTGACGCTGCTGCCGGAGGGCTTCCTCGTCGAGGTCGCGGATGTCGTGGCCGCCGAAGAAGATGTTGCCGCCGTTGGTCCGAGCCGGCGGCTTCTGCAGCCGGGTCAGCGCGTAGCCGAGGGTCGACTTGCCGGAACCCGACTCCCCGACCAGGCCGACGAACTCGCCCTTCCGCAGCTGGAAGGACACGTGGTCGACGGCCTGGACGGCCTCCTGGCCGGCCGATTCGTACACGACCGACAGGTCGCGGACGTCGAGCAGCACGTCCTGCGTGGCGCTCGTGGTGTCGGACGGGAGGCGCGTGGCGGCGCCGTCCCGCGCCTCCAGGCCGTCGATCGGTTCGGAACGCGAGCCGCTCATGCGGTGGCCTCCTTGCGCTTGCGACGCGCGCCTTCGCGCAGTCGCGGGTTGGACACGGCGTCGACGCCGAAGTTGATCAGGGTCAGGCTCATCGCGAGGAGTGCGATGCAGAGACCCGGGGCGAACAGCAGGATCCACTGACCGGTCAGCAGGGCGTTCGAGTTCTGCGCCCAGTAGAGGATCGTGCCCCAGCTCACGATGGACGAGTCGCCGAGTCCGAGGAACTCGAGGCCCGCCTCGGCGAGGATCGCGCTCGTGGCCGCGCCGAAGAACGAGCCGACGATGAGGCTCGTCATGTTCGGCAGGATCTCGCGGAACACGATGCGCGTCGCGCCGTCGCCGGAGAACTGGGCCGCGGTCACGAAGTCACGACCGCGGAGGGACTGCGTCTGGCTGCGCAGGACGCGCGCGCCCCAGGCCCAGCCGGTGACCACGATCACCGCGATGATGACCGCGATGCCGCCGTTCTGCAGGTACGCGGCGATGACGATCATGAGCGGCAGGCCGGGGATGACGAGGAAGAGGTTCACGATGAACCCGATGACCTCGGCGATCCAGCCGCGGACGTAGCCCCAGCTCAGGCCGATCGCGACGGCGACGAGCGTGGACAGCAGCCCCGCGACGGCACCGACGAGCACGGAGATCCGGGCGCCGTAGATGATCTGCGACAGGACGTCCTCGCCGGCGGCGGTCGTGCCCATCCAGTGCGCGCCGGTGGCGTCGGCGCTCCGGGCGAACCCGTTCTGGCTCGCGCCGTACGGGGCGAGGAGCGGGGCGAAGATCGCCACGATCACGAAGACGGCGAGGATGATGATGCCGATCCGGGCCTTGGTGTTGCTCCAGACGACGCCGAACTGGCGGGCGGCGGCTCGGAGTTTGCTCGGGGCGGTGGGTTCTTCTGCTTGCGTGCGAACTGCGATCGTGGTCATCGGCGCGTCCTCGGGTCCAGGACGCCGTAGAGGACGTCCACGATGAAGTTGGCGATGAGCACCGACACGGTGATCATCAGGAAGAGGGCCTGCATGAGCGGGTAGTCCTGCCCGATCACGGCGTTGAACAGCAGGTAGCCGATGCCCGGGTAGCCGAACACCTGCTCGACCAGGACCGAACCGCCGACCACACCACCGAGGGCCAGACCGAAGCCGGTCAGGTTCGGCAGGATCGCGTTGCGGGCCGCGTACCGGATCGCCACGGTGCGACCACGGAGGCCGTTCGCCTCAGCGAAGGTCACGTAGTCGTCACCGAGGGTGTTGATCATGGCGTTGCGCATGCCGATGATCCAGCCGCCGAGGCTCGTCACGAGGATCGTGATCGCCGGCAGGACCGCGTGCTGCAGGGCGTCCCCGAGGAACGCACCGTTCAGGCCCGGGGTCGTCGTCGCGGAGTAGGCGCCCGTGGTCGGGAACCAGTGCAGGACGTAGCCGAGGAAGAACAGCAGCAGGAGCGCCGTCCAGAAGTACGGGAACGTCGACATGAACGAGCCCGACAGCGTCGGTAGCGAGTCCAGCCAGGTGCCGCGCTTCCAGGCCGCGCCGACACCGATCAGGGTGCCGAGCACGAACGCCAGGATCGTCACGACGCCGACGAGGATCAGCGTGTACGGCAGGGCCTGGGCGACGAGGTCCCCGACGGGCTGCGGGTAGAACGTGTAGCTCGTGCCGAAGTCGAGGGTGATGACCTGGTGCAGGTAGCTGACGTACTGGTCCCAGAGGTTGCCGCTCGGGACGCCGAGCTGGGCCTCGATGGCCTTCTTGGTGGCGTCGGTCACCGGGCCGTTCTGGCTGAGCTTCGCGAGGGCGGCGTCGGTCGGGCTGCCGGGCATGAGTCGCGGGAGCACGAAGTTCAGCGTGACCGCGGCCCAGAGGGTCAGGACGAAGAGGACGAGTTTCTGGAGGATGTACTTCACTTCTGGTCCTCTTCGGCCTTGATGATCGCCCGGCCGGCTGCGCTGTCGCGGAGCCGCAGCTTCGAGAAGATGAGCAGCGGTGCCGAGTCGTAGTTCTGCGGCGCCATGTAGGGGTCCTCGGCGCTGGGCCAGCCGACGAACTTGCCGGTGTTGAACAGGCCCCAGAGTCCGCCGTAGTACATGCCGATCACGGGCAGGTCGTCGTACACGATCTCCTGCAGCTGGTTCAGGATCTCCTGCTGCTTCGCGGTGTCCGTCGTCGCCTTGTACTCGTCGAGGAGCTTCTGCGTGTCGGCGTTCTGGTACCGCTCGTAGTTGTTCACCGTCGACTTGCCGACCGGCTGGTAGAAGTCGCTCGAGAGCAGGGAGTTGAACGCCTGGTAGACGTCACCGTTGCCCATGCCGCCCATCGCCATGTCGAACTGTCCGTTGTTGAGGTTCGACTGGTAGCCGGCGGGCTGCGGTGCCTGGATCGACACCTTGATGCCGATGGCCGTCAGGTTGCGCTGGACGGTCTGCGCGGCGCGGAGCCAGTCCGAGTAGCCGTTCGCGGTCATGATCGTGATGGACAGCTGCTTGCCGTCCTTCATGATCTTGCCGTCCTGCTCGGTCCAGCCGGACTTCGCGAACGCCTGCTTCGCGGCGTCGACGTCCTGCGCGACCATGCCCTGGTCGGGGATGTCCGGGTTGAGGTACTTCTCCTGGTTCGGCAGGATCAGGCCGGTCTGGCCCGCCGCCGCCAGGTTGCCCTCGGACGCGGTCTCGGCGATGTCGTCGCGGTCCAGGGCGAGGGAGATGCCCTTCCGGACGTTGACGTCGTTGTACGGCGCCTTCGTCAGGTTCGGGATGAGACCGATGACGCCGCCGGCCGGGAACCACCACGTGTTCGTCTTCGACGCCGCTCCCCAGGTGCCCTTCACGTCGGAGATGAAGGAGTACGCCCAGTCGTAGCCGCGCGTGACGGTGTCGAGCTGCGTGTTCGTCGCCGGGAGGATCAGGTGCTTGATGGCGATCTTGTCGGCCTGCCAGTACTTCGGGTTCTTGTCCATCGAGTACTGCTGGTCGGTGTAGTTGCCGAGCACGAACGGACCGGTCCCCACGGGGTTCGGGTCACGCCACGTCGTCGGGTCCTTCACACCGCCGTAGTGCTTCTCGCCGAGGATGTACGTCGCGCCGATGATGTTGAGGCTCGGCACGTCGTCGCCCTTGAGGTGGAAGACGACGTGGCCGTCCGTGCTCTCGATGCTGTCGATGTGCTGCCAGGCGCCCTTGACGTCCATCGCCGGGAACTTCTTGAGCAGGTCGAACGTGAAGACGACGTCCTTCGCGCTGAACGGCGAGCCGTCCGACCACTCGACGCCCTTGCGGATCGTCATGTCGATCGTGCGCGCGTCCGGCTGGTCCCAGCTGCTCGCGAGCCACGGGGTGCCCTTGCCGTCGAGGGGGTTGATCTCGATGAGCGGCTCGTACATCCACTTGCTCGCCGTGCGGGCGTTCGCGATGTACGGGTTGAAGTTGCGGTCGAACAGCGGGTTGCCGTGGTCCGCGTTGATGAGCATCGTGTCCTTGCCGATGCTCGGGTCCGGCTGGGACCGGACCTGGATGCTGCAGCCGGTGGCCGCGAGGGCCACGACCGCGATGCCGGCGATGGCCGCGATGAGGCGGCCTCTCCGTCCCCGGCGGGTGCCCGGGGTGCGCGCTGGGACGCGCTGTGGGGGAAGCGTCATTGCTCGGTCGACCTCCGTGTCGAGTCGGTACGGAGACAATGTATGCGCTTACATCGCGTCGCGCAACCGGGCGGGTTGTTTCGCGGGGCGGCACGTGTGCGGGCGGTCCGGACCGCAGTGTGCGAGGTTCCGACCAGCGTGCGGGGGCGCGAGGGTCCCACGGTGCGCGGAACCTCGCACACTGCGGCGACGCGGCGACGCGGGACCTCGCAGCGGCGAGACGGCGCCGCGGGAGCTCGCACACCGGCGCAGCAGCCGCCACCTACAGCGACGGCGGGCAGCTCTCGCGCAGGAGCACCTCGACCGGCAGACGCATCGCCCGCGGCGGCCCCTCGCGGCGCTCCAGCCGGTCCACGATCGCCCGCACCGCCGCACGCCCGAGCTCCCCCATCGGCTGGTGCACGGTGGTCAGCCGCGGCGACGAGAACCGACCCGCGTCGATGCCGTCGAAGCCCGTCACGACGAGTTCCTCCGGCACCCGCACACCACGCGCCCCCGCGGCGTCGAGCACCCCGAGCGCCGACTGGTCGTTCGAGCAGACGATCGCCCGCGGGACGGCGTCCCCGTCGAGCAGCTGTGCCGCGAGCTCCCGGGCCCGCGCACGCCCGAAGTCGCCGTGCACGACACGCACCGACGACGCCGGCACCCCGTGGTCCTCGAGCGCCTGGCGGAACCCCGCGGAGCGCTCGATGTCGTCCGGCGAGTCGATCGGCCCCGCCAGGTAGACGAGCGACGACCGGATGCCGAGGCGCCCGATCACGTGCGCGCCGAGCGTCCGCATGCCTGCGGCGTTGTCCACGCTCACCGAGTCGAACCCGTGCGAGCGCCGGTCGTCGGCGAGCACCACGACCGGGATCCGTCGGGCGACGTGTTCGAGCAGGTCGTCGGGCACCGTCTGAGCGAGCACCGCGAGACCGTCGACCCGGCCGGCGACGTCGTTCACGATGACGTCCCGCGAGGACCCCCGCCCCGCGGCCACCATCAGCGCCAGACCACGCTGCCACGCCTCGGTCTCGGCGCCGCGCAGGACCTCGTCGAAGTACAGGTTGGACGAGAACGGCTGCGTCACGTGCCGCCGGTCGTCGACGACCCGCACGCCGCCGTCCGTGACGAGGTCGGGGCGTTCGTCCGGCACGACGTCGAACCCGGGCAGCAGCAGTCCGACCACGCCGGTGCGCTTGCCCGCGAGGGCCCGTGCGTTGCCGGAGGGGACGTACCCGAGCGTCCGGATCGCCGCCTGGACCCGGTCGCGCGTGCCCTCGCGGACGGCATCCGGCGTGCGGAGCACGCGGGAGACGGTGGCGATGGAGACGCCCGCCGCGGAGGCCACGTCGTAGACCGTGGGAGGTGCGGTGCGCTGCTCGGCCAAGCCCGTCCCTCCTGTCCGACGTCCGCTGGTGTCGTGCCGCGAGCCGCGCGGCCGGACCATCCTAGGCATGGTGCCGGCCGGGACTTTCCCACATGTGACGGAAACCCCTTGCGCGATCCGGACAGCGCGCGCGACACTGTCACGACCTCAGCACGTCCCGTGAGGAAGCGCACCAACGACGGTGCCCACACACACAGGAGAAGACGCGATGTCCCAATCGACACGGTCCGGCAGCAAGAGCGCGATCCGGCTCACCACCGACGAGGCCGAGGTGCGCGACGCACTGCTCGACCACTCCGACGGCGGCAACGCCTGGATCTTCGACCAGATCGACGCGGCCGAGGACGCGGCGACGAAACCGTAGCGGCCTTCCCGGAGGCGCGGTGCGGGTCCGCCCCGCACCGCGCCCTTCGCAGGTGGGCGCGTCCACGGCACGGCCGTCGCGTCAGCGCTCGGTGCTGCCCACGATCGCCATGCCGGCGCCACGCAGACGCCGGCGCTCCTGCGCGATCCACGCCAGCAGCCGGTCGTTCGTGCCGGCGACGTGCGCCGCGAGCAGCTCGGCCGCGCGGTCCGCATCCCCGGAGCGCACGGCGTCGATGATGGCGCTGTGCTCCTCCCATGCGGCGTCGCGGGCCTCGGGCGTGCGCACCTCGATCCAGCGCGTGCGCTCCAGACGGGTGAGTGCGTCGGCGATGGCGTCGGTGATGAACCGGTTGCCGCCGAGCGCGGCGAGGTCGAGGTGGAACGTCGAGCCCATCCGGATGCCGGCCTGCTGGTCGGGCGTCGGCCGGAGGGAGTCGAGGTGGCCGCGGACCTCGGCGAGCTGCTCCTCGGACGCGCGTGCCACCGCGAGCCGAGCGGCGGCGGGTTCGAGGACGCCGCGGAGTTCCGCGAGCGAGGCGATCTCGTCGAGGTCGATCGGGGTGACCGTCCACGAGCGGCCCTCGTGCAGGATGAGCCCTTCGCGCTCCAGCCGCGACAGGGCTGCGCGCACGGGGGTCCGTGAGGCGTGGAACCGCGCCTCGAGCCCCCGCTCGGAGATGCGCTCCCCCGGGGCGATCTCGAGCGTGAGGATCGCGGCTCGGAGGTTGTCGTAGAGCTGGCTCGTCTGCGACACGGGCGCTGCATCGGTCGTCTCGGTCACGGCGATCCAGCCTAGCGGCGATCCGGACCGGATGGTATACCGTAATGGTATACCAATCCGTTCCACACTGAAACGATCTCGTGACCACCACCTCCCGCGCCTGGACGATGCTCGGCCTCGGCGTCGCCGCCCAGGCAGCCGGCACCCTCGTGGTGTCCGCCCCCGCGCTGCTCATCCCGTACCTGCACGCCCACGGCACGACGCTCACCCTCGCCGGGCTCTTGGCCGCCGCACCGACGTTCGGCATGGTCCTGACGCTCATCGCCTGGGGTGCGATCACCGACCGCGTCGGCGAGCGCGTCGTCATCGCGGGCGGGCTCGTCCTCACGACCCTCGCGGTCGTCGGGGCCTGGCTGGCCGCGGGTGACCCGGTGCTGCTCGGCCTGGCGTTCCTCGCCGCCGGCATGACGAGCGCCTCGACGAACGCCGCGAGCGGACGGGTCGTGGTGGGGTGGTTCCCGAAGGAGCGGCGCGGCCTCGCGATGGGCATCCGGCAGATGTCGCAGCCGCTCGGGGTGACGCTCGCGGCCGTCACGGTCCCGCAGCTCGCCGAGGCGGACGGCATCCGCGCGGCCCTCGTCCTGCCAGTCGTCCTGTGCGCCGTGCTCGCCGTGCTGTGCGCGATCGGCATCGCGAACCCGCCCCGCCCCGCGCGTGCGGACGCCCCGGTGGAGCACGTCGCGAACCCGTACCGGGCGAACGGGTTCCTCTGGCGGATCCACGCGGTGTCGGTCCTGCTCGTCGTGCCGCAGTTCACGCTGTCCACGTACGGGCTGGTGTGGCTCGTCGGCCTCGGCTGGTCGACCCCGGCCGCGGGACTGCTCGTCGGGGCGTCGCAGTTCGTCGGCGCCGTCGGGAGGATCCTCGTCGGCGCCTGGAGCGACCGCGCCGCCTCGCGCGTCGGCCCGCTGCGGATCGTCGCGGTGAGCGCCGCCGTGGTGATGGGGCTGCTGGCGCTGGTGGACGCCACGCACCTCGCCGCCGCCGCGGTGTTCCTCGTCGTCGCCACGAGCGTGACCGTCGCGGACAACGGGCTCGCGTACACGTCGGTGGCCGAGGCCGCGGGGCCGTTCTGGTCCGGGCGGGCGCTCGGGGCACAGAACACCGGGCAGTTCATCGCGGCGAGCGCCGTGGGTCCCGGGGTCGGCGCGCTCGTCGGGGCGCTCGGGTTCGCGGCGTCGTTCTCGATCGTGGGGGTGTTGCCGCTGCTGGCGCTGCCGCTGGTGCCCCGGCGGGATCGTTCCCACGACTGACCGCAGGACGGACGGGAGGCGCGGTGCCAGCCGGCACTGCGCCTCCCGTCCGTCAGGTGCTCACCGCATCAGGCGGGCACGGCCGGCCCCACCGGCCACCGCAGCAACGCCGCCGCCGCGACCCCGCCCGGCAGCGACGCCGCGTTGACGAGCACGAGCTCCGCGTCCGTCAGCACCGCCGCACGCACGAGCGCGCACACCGCCGGCACCGCTCCGATGACGGGCGTCCCGGCAGCCTGTTCCGGCGCCGTCGCCACCCACGGGGCACCGGCGAGCGCGAGGAGCGTCCGCTCCCCGACCGCCACGGCGTCGAGCGCGACGACCGATCCCTGCGCCTGCTGCAGCGCCCCGACGACTGCTCCGAGCCCGGTCACCGCGAGGTTGTCGCCCCGACCGACGTGGGTGCGGAGCAGGTCCTCGAGGTCGTGGCGTCGGGTGGCGACGACCCGGGCGAGCGCGGTCTCGACGTGCTCGACGAACGCCTGCTTCGACGAGGCGTCGGCGCGGGGGTCGCCCGGGAAGACGGAGGTCAGCGCACGGGTCTCCGAGGACAGCGCCTTCACGAGGAGCTCCCGCGCGGTGACGTCCCCGGCGACCACGACGAGTCCGGGTCGGAGTGTCCGGACGGCCTCGTCCACGGCGGCGGCGGTCTCCGACGAGTTCTGCTTCCAGATCTCCTCGGTGTGCTGCTGCCAGTGCGGCTGCTTCCACCCGGTCCCGGCCTTGGCGTAGTGCAGGGTGTCGTTGCGCCCCTGGACCTGCTGCTCACCGCCGGTCGCGTCGAGCGGCGCGTGGCCGAGTCGGTAGGCACGGAAGGCTCCACCCTCCTTGCCGGCGTGCACCACCAGGAACGGCAGGTCGACGGGCCGGTGGGCGACGAGCGGCACGAGGTCGGGGACGGCACCGACGCCGACCGACTCCGCGCCGTGCAGGTGCCCGGGCAGGACCTCGCTCAGCACGATTGCACCGTCGTGGACCAGCACGTACCGGGTGACGGGCGAGGGGATGCCGGGTTCCTGCTCGAACTCGCCGGCGACGAGGTCGACCACGTCGTCGGTCGCACCCTGCGCACGCAGGGCCTCCTCGACCACACGCAGCTTCAGTGCCGCCTGCCGTCGGGGGTCCTCCACGTTGCCGGAGACGTCGGCGTACGCCCAGGCCCAGGTCCCACCGCCCTCCAGCCGCTGTCCCAGGATCCCGTGCAGTTCGCTCGTCGCGTTGGTCGACGTCATGGCAGCTCCTCTCGACGGATGCCGGGGCTGTCACGGACCCCGACGTTTCGTGTTGGCCCACACTCCACCCCGGCGGGGCACGGTGTTCCACGTCCGGAGGGAACGTCCAGAGTCTTCGTGAAAGTACAGCTGCGCTCGGTTTTGTGGTTGGGTTGGAGGCATCCCGCTCGACGACGAACCGGAGTCCCGGCAATGACGCCTCCACCGAACCGACGGCCCATCTCCCGACGACAACTGCTGGGCTTCGGCCTCGGCGCGGCCGCGACCGGACTGCTCGCCGGCTGCGCGGTGCCGGGCTCGACCAACGTGAACAAGGCGGCGCTGATCCCCGCCGCCGCGAGCGGGCAGAAGGTCGAACTGACCTACTGGGCCTGGCTCAAGGACCTGCAGAAGGTCTGCGACGTCTGGAACAAGACGCACCCGGACATCCAGGTGACCGCGAACTGGATCCCGGGCGGCAACAGCGGCGGGTACCAGAAGATGTACTCCGCGCTCGCGGCCGGTGGTGGCCCGGACATCGGGCAGGTCGAGCTCCGTCAGATCCCCGAGTTCATGCTCGCCAACGGCCTGGTCGACCTCGCCCGCTACGGCGCGAAGGACTTCGAGTCGAAGTACGACGACGCCGCCTGGGCGCAGGTCTCGTTCGTGGACGGCATCTACGGCATCCCCCAGGACACCGGCCCCATGGGCTTCTACTACCAGACGGCGCTCCTGGAGCAGGCCGGCGGCGAACCCCCGACGACGTGGGACGAGTGGCGCGACCTCGCCGAGAAGGTCCGGAAGACCGGGGCGCAGAACTACCTCGAGGTCTTCCCGGTCTCGGACGCCTCCCCCTTCGCCGCGTACGCGCAGCAGGCCGGCGCCCGGTGGTTCAAGGTCGACGGCGACGAGTGGGTCGTCGACATGACCGACGAGAAGACCCTGATGGTCGCCGAGTTCTTCGACGGCGTGATCGACGACAAGCTCGTCGACACGAGCGCCGGCGCGTACTCCCCGGGCTGGTACGCCTCGGCTGCGAGCGGCAAGATCGCGGCCGTCACGAGCGCGAGCTGGGGCGACGCCCTCATCGAGTCCGTCCAGGGTGGCGAGGGCAAGTGGAAGGTCGCACCCATGCAGAAGTGGGGCGACACCGGGTTCGGGTCGAGCGCGATCGGCGGTTCGACGGCTGCGGTGCTCGCCAACGCGAAGCACCCGAAGGAAGCGCTCGAGTTCATCACGTGGATGACCACCTCGAAGGAGGGCATCGACGCGATGATCAAGTACTGCGGCATCGGGTGGTCGCCCGCGAAGGACTACATCGGGGCCCAGCGCGAGCAGCCGAGCAAGTGGTTCTCCGGGCAGAACTACAATGAGGACGTCTTCGTCCCCGCCGCCCAGGAGCAGAACGTCGAGTGGTCCTGGTCGCCCGTGACGCAGTCGGCGTTCACGAGTCTGCAGAACCAGTTCCGCCGCAAGCTCACGAGTGGGCTGAAGCTCACCGACGCGGTGGAGCTCGCCCAGAAGGAGATCGTCCAGTCCTTCAAGGACAAGGGCCTCAGCGTGAGGACGGCACGATGACCACGACGCAGCCGAAGAACGGCTTCCGCACGAGCACGAAGGCCACGGTCGCCCAGAAGCGCGCCCCGTGGATCCTGCTCGCACCCTTCCTCGCCCTGTTCGTGCTGACGTTCATCATCCCGATCATCAGCGCGCTGTTCCAGTCGTTCACGACCGTCGACCGCGAGGGGCTGTTCGGCGAGGACGGCGTCGTCGGCAGGTTCGCCGGGTTCGACAACTACGCGATCGCCCTGCAGGACGCCGGCTTCGTCGCCTCGATCGGCCGCATGCTGCTGTTCGGCATCGTGCAGGTCCCGGTGATGATCATCGCCTGCACGATCCTCGCGCTGCTGCTCGAGTCGGCGAGCGCCCGCTGGCCGGGCTTCTTCCGTGCGATCTACTTCATGCCGTACGGCGTCCCCGGCGTCATCGCGACGATCCTGTGGTCGTTCCTGTACGTGCCGGGCCTGTCGCCGATCGTGTCGCTGCTGCAGGGGATCGGGCTCCAACCGGACTTCCTCGGCGCGAACAGCGTGCTCTGGTCGATCGCGAACATCGTCACGTGGACGTACACCGGCTACAACATGCTCATCATCGTGGCGCAGCTGAAGTCCATCCCCGGCGAGGTCTACGAGGCCGCCAAGGTCGACGGCGCGAACGCGTTCCAGGTCGCGTGGCGGATCCAGATCCCGCTCATCGCGCCGGCACTCGTGCTCACGACGGTGTTCTCGATCATCGGCACGCTGCAGCTCTTCGCGGAGCCGCAGATCCTGTCCACGGTCGCCCCCGCGATCGACACCGAGTACACGCCGAACTACGCCGCCTACACGAACGCGTTCGCGTTCAACGAGTACGGCGTTGCGAGTGCGCAGGCGGTCATCATCGCGCTGGCAGCGTTCATCCTGTCGTTCGCGTTCCTCGCGTTGACGAACCGTCCGCCGAAGGACGAGCGGGATCGCCGCAAGCGGGCGAAGCGGGACGGCCAGGAGGCGCGGGCCGCGCTCCAGACGCGCGTCGCGTCGGCCGGGACGGTCACCACCCAGGCCGCACCGCACCTCCAGGGCCGCTCCGGTCCGGACCACGGCACCACCGTCACGAAGGGGGCGGACGCATGAGCAGCGAAGCCATCGAAGCGCCGGCCACCGCGAAGACCGCGGTCCCGGTGGACACCACGTCGATCTCGGCGCACCAGCGCCGCAAGCTCGACCGCTCCGGCAAGTCGCAGATCGTGGTGACGGGCATCCTCGTCATCGTCGCGATCTACTTCCTCGTCCCGCTGTACTGGGTGATCATCGCCGCGACGAAGACCACCGGCGCACTGTTCGCCACGAACGGGTTCTGGTTCGGCGGCGACTTCGCGCTGTTCAGCAACCTCCAGCAGGTGTTCACGTACGACGGCGGCATCTTCGTCCGCTGGATCGCGAACAGCATCCTGTACTCGGGCGTCGGCGCCGTCCTCGCGACGTACTTCGCCGCGGCGGGTGGCTACGCGCTCGCGAAGTACGAGTTCCGGGGTCGGCAGCTCGTGTTCGGCACGATCCTCGGCGGCGTGCTCGTGCCGGGGACGGCGACGGCCCTGCCGCTGTTCCTGCTGTTCTCGACGCTGGGACTGACCGACACGTACTGGAGCGTGCTCATCCCGAGCCTCGTCTCGCCGTTCGGCCTGTTCCTCTGCCGGGTGTACGCCGCGGCGTCGGTGGACACGGCGCTCCTCGAGCAGGCACGCATCGACGGGGCCGGCGAGCTCCGGATCTTCCACACGATCGTGCTCCGGCAGATGACGCCGGCACTCGTCACCGTGTTCCTGTTCCAGGTCGTCGGCATCTGGAACAACTTCTTCCTGCCGCTCATCATGCTGGCCGACCAGAAGCTGTACCCGATCACACTGGGACTCAACAACTGGCGCTCGCAGGTGGACCGGCTGCCGGAGTTCTACCAGCTCACCACCGGCGGGGTGCTCGTCTCGGTCATCCCGCTCGTCATCGCCATCATCGTCCTGCAGCGCTTCTGGCGCGGGGGCCTCACGGAAGGATCGGTCAAGGGTTGACCATCGCCGCACTCTCCTCCACCGCCCCCGGTTCGGACACCCGGCTGGCCCCACGGGCCTGGCTGCACACGGACGCTCCCGCCCTGTCGTTGGACGGGGAATGGGACTTCCGGTGGTCGCCCGTCGCGGACGTCCCGGAACCGGGGCCGGAGGACGAGTGGGGCACCATCCCGGTGCCGGCGCACTGGGTGCTGCACGGGCACGGCGCGCCGAGCTACACGAACCTGCAGTACCCGTTCCCGATCGACCCGCCGCACCCGCCGGAGGAGAACCCGACCGGCGACTACCGCCGCACCTTCGACCTCCCGTCGTCCTTCGACGCCGCGGCCCGGGTGCTGCTCCGGTTCGACGGGGTGGAGTCGCACTTCCGGGTGTGGGTGAACGGCGTCGTCATCGGATGGTCGACCGGGTCGCGGCTCGCGACGGAGTTCGACGTCACGTCCGTGCTGCGACCGGGGTCGAACGAGGTCCGCGTCCGCGTGCACCAGTGGTCGGCGGCCTCGTACCTCGAGGACCAGGACCAGTGGTGGCTGCCCGGGATCTTCCGCGACGTCACGCTGCTGGCGCGGCCGACCGCCCCGATCGACGACGTGTTCGTGCAGGCCGGCTGGACAGCCGTGCTCGGGAGTGCGGCGAGCGCCGGGACAGCGGCGTCCGGCCGACCGTCGACCGGCACGGGGACGATCTCGTTCCCGACCGTCGATGCTGCGTTCCCGGTGCGCTTCACGGTGCCCGCGCTCGGCGTCGACGTCTCGTGGGCGTCCGCCGACGAGGTCGGACCGATCACCGTCGAGGGTGTCGAGCCGTGGAGCGCCGAGCTCCCGACGCTGTACGACGCGACGCTGTCCACCGGGACCGCAGCCGGTGGGAGCGCCGGTGGTGAGACCGTGTCGCTGCGGCTCGGCTTCCGCACCGTGTCGATCGAGGGCGATCGGTTCCTGGTGAACGGCGAGCGCGTGGTGTTCCACGGCGTGAACCGGCACGAGACCCATCCCGTGCGTGGTCGGGTGTTCGACGAGGAACACGCACGCGCGGACATGGCGCTCATGAAGCGGAACAACGTCAACGCCATCCGGACGTCGCACTACCCGCCCCACCCCCGCGTGCTCGACCTCGCCGACGAGATGGGCTTCTGGGTGATCCTGGAGTGCGACCTCGAGACGCACGGGTTCATCTTCACCGGCTGGGTCGGCAACCCGTCGGACGACCCGGCCTGGCGCGACGCGTACCTCGACCGCATCGCGCGGACCGTCGAGCGCGACAAGAACCACGCGTCGATCGTGATGTGGTCGCTCGGCAACGAGTCCGGGACCGGCCGCAACCTCGCCGCGATGTCGCAGTGGGTGCACGAGCGCGACGACGAACGTCCGGTCCACTACGAGGGCGACTACACGGGTGCCTACACCGACGTGTACTCGCGCATGTACCCGTCGCTGCAGGAGACCGAGTCGATCGGCGGCGGTCCGGCAACGCCCCTGCTCGGCTGCGGCCCGGCCGAGGCGGCTCGCCAGCGGTCGAAGCCGTTCATCCACTGCGAGTACGTGCACGCGATGGGCAACGGACCCGGCCAGATCGCCGAGTACGAGGCCCTCGTGGACAAGTACCCGCGGCTGCACGGCGGGTTCGTGTGGGAGTGGCGGGACCACGGGCTGCTCGCGCACACCCTCGACGGACGGCCCTACTACGCGTACGGCGGCGACTTCCACGAGGTCGTCCACGACGGCAACTTCGTGATGGACGGCCTGGTGCTGCCCGACGACACCCCGACGCCGGGGCTGGCGGAGTTCGCGGCCGTCGTGGCGCCGATCCGGCTGTCCGCGTCGGACACCACCGTGCTCATCGAGAACCGGTACCACTCGGCCTCGACCGCGGGACTGCGGTTCCACTGGACGCTGTCCCGGAACGGTGTGGTGGAGCACGAGGGCCGGTTCGCGCCGGGCGTCGTCACGGCGCGGTCCTCGGCCACGGTGCCGGTGCCGGACGAGGTGCTCGAGGCCGCGGCCGCGGCGCTCGCACCCGGTGACGAGCTGTGGTTCGACGTCACGGCGGAACTGGCGGGGCCGACCTCGTGGGCGGACACCGGCCACGTCCTGGCACGGACCCAGACGCTCGTCGCATCGCGCGAGACGGACGTGCCACGGGCCTCCGGTCAGGGGTGGGACGGCGACCGACTCGGGGACGGGACGTTCTCGGCCCGCGGTGACCTGGTGTCCTGGAAGGGGCACGAGGTGGCCGGGCCGCGACTCGAGCTGTGGCGCGCACCGACCGACAACGACAGCCTGGCGTCGCAGGGCGGGTACGAGACGGCCGAGCCGGTGCTGACGCACGGCGTGGGCGACCCGGACGCTCCCCCGTCGGCCACACGCTGGCGGGAACGTGGGTTGGACCGGCTCACGCACCGGCTCGTGTCGGTGTCGCGGACGGACACCGGGCTCGAGCAGCGGGTCCGCGTCGCGGCGGCGAACAGCGGGTGGGGCGTCGACGTCACGCACCGCTGGACCCTGACCGACGCCGGGCTGCTGCTGCAGACCGACGCGGTGCCGTTAGGCGCGTGGAACGTCACGTGGCCACGGATCGGGGTGCGGTTCGACCTGCCAGCGTCCCTGGCCGACTCGGACGCGTCGTGGTTCGGCACGGGGCCGCTCGAGTCGTACGCGGACTCGTCGCACGCCGCCCGCGTCGGACGCTTCTCGGCACCGGTGCGGTCGCTCGGCGTCGAGTACTCGATGCCGCAGGAGACCGGGCACCGGCCGTCGCTGCGCGAGCTGTCGGTCGGGCCGTTCACCGTGTCGACCGTCGGCTCGCACCGTGCGGGGTTCACCCTGTCGCCGTGGACCGCGCAGCAGATCGGTCGCGCGATGCACCCCTACGAGCTGCCGGTGTCGGAGCACCTGTACCTGTACCTCGACGCCGCGCAGCACGGCCTGGGGTCGCGTGCGTGCGGCCTCGACGTGCTGCCGGAGCACCAGCTCTGGCCGCAGGCGTTCTCGTGGAGCGTCGTGCTCGGCTGAGCGCAGCCCGGAAGTCGTATATCTGATACATATTCCTTGCGCCTGCGTCGGGCGTCCGGAAGGGTCTTCTCCACCAGCAGAGAGGACCCCATGCACAGCACTCCCAGGCGCGCCGTCGCGAGCGCCGCCCTGACCGCCCTCGTGGTGGTCGGCGGCGGCCTCGCGACCGCGGTCGCCACGACGTCCCCCGCGCACGCGGTCGCGCCGTTCCCGGTCACCGACCCCTTCGTCGGACTGCCGATCGGCACGACGATGCCCGCCGGCTGGACCCGGATCGCGACGGACGACGGACAGGGAGCGATCGTCGACCACGGCGCCGCCGAACGGTGGCTGCGGCTGACCGACGACACGAAGCGGGTGAGTTCCGCCGTCTACAACGAGTCGCCCTACGACTCCAGCCACGGCCTGACGGTCGAGTTCGACCAGCGGATGTGGAGCACGACGGACACCGGGTACGCCGACGGGATCGGGTTCTTCCTGCAGGACGCCGCCGTCCCGCTCGACGCGATCGGGCCCGTCGGTGCCGGCCTCGGCTACCACGACGGCACCCGCCCCTGCGAGGAAGGCCTCGACGGCGGGGTCGTCGGGATCGGGTTCGACCGGTTCGGCAACTTCGCGCGTCCCGACGTCGTCCCGAACGCGATCACCGTCCGGGGTCCGGAGCGCGAGTGCTACCCGGTCCTCGCGACCACCGGGGACCTCGGCGACGGGTTCCTCGAAGACCGCGAGACCACGGCCGAGGCGGCCACGCACCGCCACGTGCAGATCGATCTCCTGCCGACCGACGCCGGCGGGATCCGGGTGCTCGTCGCCATGTCCGAGCCGACCGACCCCGGCGCCGACGCGGGCGAGCTGCGCGAGGTCGTCAGCGCCGACCTCCCCGCCACGGCGCTGCCGGAACAGGTGCGGTTCGGCTTCAGCGCATCGACCGGTGGCCGGACGCAGTTCCACGAGATCCGGAACCTGCGGGCGACGCAGCCGACCGACGTCGTCACGACCGCCCACACGCTGACGAACGCGCCGGTCACCCCCGGCGAGGACGTCACGTTCGAGCTACGGTCGGTGAACGACGGGCCGGCGACGATCGGCGGAGCGGTCGACGCCGTCGCGCGCACGGTGGCGGTGACCGAGGGACTGCCGCTGACGGACGTCCGGTGGACGTGCCGTGCTGAGGCCGGGGCGACGTGCGGCGCCGCGGCGGGACAGGGTGCGGTCGCCGCCGACTGGTCGGGCCCGCCCGGCGGTGCCGTCACGATCACGGTGCGGGGGACGGTGCCGGTGACGACCCGCTCGGGCCTCCACACGATGCCCGTCGAGAGCGTCACGGACTTCACGACCGACCGCCTCGACGCAGCCCGCCCCGCGATCGCGCTCGACGGTTCGGTGACCGACGTCGACCTGTCGAACAACGCCGACCGGACCGCGTTCGAGGTCGTCCTGCCCGAGGCCGTCGCGGTCGACGACGAGGGCACGACGAAGCAGGGCGAGCCGGTGACGATCGACGTCCTCGGCAACGACCCGCTCGACGGGAGCTCGGCGGACCCGGACTCGCTGCGCTTGAGCGGCGACGGGATCGAGGGGGCGGAGCTCTCGGCGGACGGCAAGCGGCTCCGGGTCCCCGGCGAGGGCGTCTGGACGGTCGAGGGCGTGCAGGTGACGTTCACCCCGGAGTCGTCGTTCTCCGGACCGGCGACGGCGGTGCGGTACCAGGTGACAACGCACGCGGGGCAGACCGTGGTGGCGGTCGTCCGGGTCGTCGTGGAGCCCGTCGAGTCGGTGGTCGTACCGCCGACGCCGGGCCCGGGCGCGGGCTCGGGCGGCGGCGCGGGCTCCGGCTCGGGCGGCGGCGCGGGTGCCGGCTC
>NZ_JABXGF010000110.1:0-371 GCF_025407985.1 Curtobacterium sp. C2H10
CTGCGGAAAGGGGCCGATGGCAAGTATGCCGGCTTCAGCGTACAGCCGCTGGCGGATATTAATGGCAAGATGAATCTGGACGATGCAGCCTTTTTCTTTGGCCAGCAGGATGACTGGAAAATTAAAATTGGGCGCTTTGAAGCCTACGATATGTTCCCGCTAAATCAGGATACCTTTATTGAATATTCCGGCAATACGGCGAACGATCTTTACAGCGACGGCTACGGCTATATCTACATGATGTAAGAAGGGCGCGGGCGCAGCAGCAGCGGCGGTAACTTCCTGCTCAGTAAAACCCTCGATAACTGGTATTTTGAGGTCAATACGCTGGTGGAGGACGGCAGCTCGCTGTTTGTTGACCAGAGCTATCA
>NZ_JABXGF010000111.1:0-344 GCF_025407985.1 Curtobacterium sp. C2H10
GTAAGAAACTGACCAACATGCGTGCGTCCGGTACTGACGAAGCAACGGTTCTGGTTCCGCCGATCAAGATGTCTCTGGAGCAAGCTCTCGAGTTCATCGATGACGACGAACTGGTAGAAGTTACGCCTGCTTCCGTACGTATTCGTAAACGTCACCTGACCGAGAACGATCGTAAACGCGCCATGCGCGGTGCGAAAGAAGACTAATTCTCGCCGTCCGTTGATATCTAAACCCCGCCTTAATGGCGGGGTTTCTTTTTTGTCTCCAAAGCCCCCACCTCATAGTCAAACCTCGCCTTTCCCGCTACAGTTAATTTTCCACGGTGCAAAAGGAGAGGGCCATGC
>NZ_JABXGF010000112.1:0-343 GCF_025407985.1 Curtobacterium sp. C2H10
CTCTAAAAGCCTCCAGCGTCTCCTGACTCACGTGATGCTCCATCCCTTCGGCATCGCGACGGGCAATCTCCGGGCTGACGCCGATCACCAGCAGGAAGTTTTCCACAATCTGATGACGTTCGCGGCTTTCGTGCGCCAGCTTCTCGCCTTCCGGAGTTAAAAAGACGCCGCGCCACGGGATCTGCTCGATCAATCCTACGCTGGCCAGGCGCTTGAGCATTTTCGCGACTGTCGGCTGCGAAACGCCCAGACGCGCGGCCATATCGACCTGACGCGCTTCGCCCACCTCGCGGATCAGATCGGAAATCAGCTCAACGTAGTCGTCAATCAGCTCGCGACGATG
>NZ_JABXGF010000113.1:0-337 GCF_025407985.1 Curtobacterium sp. C2H10
GGGATAGTCACCGCCAGCAGCGCCTCGCGCTGCTCGCCCAGCTCACAGCGTTCGGAAACGTAGCGCAGGCCGTGGAAATTGACGTTAGCCCCGGACAAGATGTGCGCCAGCCGTTCGCCGCGAATATTGTGCTGCGCGATATATTTTTTCATCCCCGCCAGCGCCAGCGCGCCGGAAGGTTCAGCCACCGCGCGAACGTCTTCAAACAGGTCTTTCATCGCCGCACAGATGGCATCGCTGTCGACGGTGATGATATCGTCGAGATACTCCTGACAGACGCGGAAGGTCTCGTCGCCGATGCGCTTCACCGCGACGCCTTCAGCAAACAGCCCAACGC
>NZ_JABXGF010000114.1:0-334 GCF_025407985.1 Curtobacterium sp. C2H10
GTGCTGTGTTTTTAATAAACAGTTGCAGCCAGCTGGTATCTTCGACTGATTTCAGCTCCACGAGCAAGTCGCTTTACTTACCATCAGCGTGCCTTCTCCCGAAGTTACGGCACCATTTTGCCTAGTTCCTTCACCCGAGTTCTCTCAAGCGCCTTGGTATTCTCTACCTGACCACCTGTGTCGGTTTGGGGTACGATTTGATGTTACCTGATGCTTAGAGGCTTTTCCTGGAAGCAGGGCATTTGTTACTTCAGCACCGTAGTGCCTCGTCATCACACCTCAGCGTTAACAAGAGTCCGGATTTACCTAAACTCTCCGCCTACATGCTTAAACC
>NZ_JABXGF010000115.1:0-322 GCF_025407985.1 Curtobacterium sp. C2H10
GGATAGCGCCTTCTTCACCCACGCCATCGATGATGGTGGTGGTGTCTTTGTTGATCACAACGCGTTTTGCCTGACCCAGGTCTTCCAGCGTCGCTTTTTCCAGCTCCATACCGATCTCTTCAGAGATAACGGTACCGCCGGTCAGAGTCGCGATGTCCTGCAGCATAGCTTTACGACGGTCGCCGAAGCCTGGTGCTTTAACCGCAGCCACTTTAACGATGCCGCGCATGGTGTTAACCACCAGCGTTGCCAGGGCTTCGCCTTCAACGTCTTCAGCGATGATAACCAGCGGTTTGCCGGCTTTCGCTACGGCTTCCAGAAC
>NZ_JABXGF010000116.1:0-321 GCF_025407985.1 Curtobacterium sp. C2H10
CAGCAGCACGTCGTACTGCCGATCGTTATCGGCCAGATCGCTCAGCGTTTCGGCCCCCATTTCATGGGCAATTTTGCGTCGCCCCTCCTGAGGCTCAACCAGCACCACTTCCGTGGCGCCCAGCGTTTTAGCGACCTGAACGGCGAATAGCCCCACCGGGCCGCCGCCGGTAACTAACACCCGGGAACCCAGGCCAATCAGACCTTTTTGAGTGATAGGGAGAGCAACGAAAATTGTATGGATAAAAACGACGGCAGCGTCAGAAATGAAAAAGAAAAAAGCGAGGGAGTTGGGTGAAGAAATGCAAAGATACTATTGGAA
>NZ_JABXGF010000117.1:0-320 GCF_025407985.1 Curtobacterium sp. C2H10
ACGACGGCACCGCGGTCGTGGTCGATGACGGAGCGGTGCTGCCGGCCGGGCTTCAGGGCCAGGACGATCAGGACCACACCGAGGACCAGAAGGACCACGGCGATGACCTCCGCGATCGTGACGAACGCGGCGTCCGGGCGGAGCGCGGCGTCGACGACGGTCTGCGGGTCGGCGAGCAGCGGGGGCCGGCCGATGGCGGCGAGGACCGCTTCGGTGCCGATCCACGCAGCGACCAGGGCGAGGACCACGAGCGACACCGCCACGGCGGTCGAGCGGGAGCGGTGCACGCTCCGGCGACGGATGCGTCGTTCGACGGAACC
>NZ_JABXGF010000118.1:0-315 GCF_025407985.1 Curtobacterium sp. C2H10
GTGATTTATGGCGCGATCCGCGCCATTCCTGAGGGTCAGTGGCAGTCCTGCGGCGCGCTGGGGATGAGCAAGAAGGACACGCTGGCGATCCTGCTGCCGTACGCCTTTAAGCGCGCCCTCTCCTCCTACTCCAACGAGGTGGTGCTGGTGTTCAAAAGTACCTCCCTGGCTTATACCATTACGCTGATGGAGGTGATGGGCCACAGCCAGCTGCTGTACGGACGAACCTACGACGTGACGGTCTTCGGCGCGGCCGGTATCGTGTCCCTGATCGTCAACGGCCTGCTGACGCTGCTCATGCGTCTGGTGGAGCAC
>NZ_JABXGF010000119.1:0-314 GCF_025407985.1 Curtobacterium sp. C2H10
AGGGATACCAGTAATATGGACGCATTTGTCGCCCAGTATGCTGATACCGTTAAGCAGCTGGTTGAGAAGAAATAAAAAAATAACGCCGGTCAGTGACCGGCGTTGTTGTTTCCGGGCTCAATAAAGTTACTTTTCCTGCCGTTGTAGCATTTCCGTCAGCCGGGCGTCTTTTTCTTGCCATAACTCGTTCAGCCAGCGCTGAAAGCGACGTTTAAAGTTCTTATCATTCACGTAATCACCGTGCAGCTCCCCAGCGACGGGCATCAGATTAACCTGCACCGTAATGCGCGTGAGGCGGCCGGAAAGCATATCGT
>NZ_JABXGF010000011.1:0-66073 GCF_025407985.1 Curtobacterium sp. C2H10
GGCTACGGCTCCGCGACCTCGTCGCCGTCCCGCCAGAAGCCGGGCGCCCGCCGGGCCGCAGCGCTCGCGGCCGAGGCGAGCCGCGCCTCCAGTGCCGACGCCGCTGCAGCGGCCGAAGCCGCCACCGACCCCGGCGAGGAGACCACCGCCGAGGCGATCTCCGCCCTCGGGTCCGGCTCCGCGCGCAAGCACGGCGTGGCGACGAACGTCCTCGCGAAGCCCCCGATCCGGAAGCTCGCGAAGGACCTCGGCGTCGAGCTGAGCGAGATCGTCGCGACCGGCCTCGCGGGCGAAGTCACCCGCGACGACGTCATCCGGCACGCGAAGCAGGCCAGCGTCTTCCGCAACATCGAGACCCCCGAGTGGGGCGACGTCCGCAGCGAGACGATCCCGGTCAAGGGCGTCCGTAAGGCCATCGCGACCGCGATGACCACGTCGGCGTTCACCGCACCGCACGTCTCGCTGTTCGTCGACGTGGACGCCACCCGCACGATGGAGTTCGTCAAGCGGCTGAAGTCCTCGCCGACGTTCGCGGGCGTGAAGGTGTCGCCGCTGCTCCTCGTGGCGAAGGCCGTGATCTGGGCGGTCCGCCGCAACCGTTCGGTGAACTCCACCTGGACCGACCGCGAGATCATCGTCCACCACTTCGTGAACCTCGGCATCGCCGCGGCCACCCCGCGCGGCCTCATCGTGCCGAACATCAAGGACGCGCAGGACATGTCCCTGCTCGAGCTCGCCCAGGCCCTCGAGCAGCTCACCCTGACCGCCCGCGACGGCAAGACCACGCCGGCGCAGATGGCGAACGGCACGGTGTCGATCACGAACATCGGCGTGTTCGGCATGGACACCGGCACCCCGATCCTCAACCCGGGCGAGGTCGCGATCGTGGCGATGGGCACGATCAAGCCGAAGCCGTGGGTCGTCGACGGCGAGGTCCGGTCGCGCATGGTGACGACGATCGGCGCCTCGTTCGACCACCGGGTCGTCGACGGCGACGTGGCGTCGCGCTTCGTGCACGACGTGGCCTCGGTGCTCGAGGAGCCGGCGCTGCTGCTCGACTAGCCGTCACGCCCCTCCGCAGCGCGCAACAGGCCCGCTCGGAACATCCGCACGGCCAGGACCGCGTCGAGCGCGAGCGCGTCGTGGTCGCGTTGGTCGCCCGCGGCGATCGAAGCGCTCGCGAACACGACCGCACCGATGCTGGCCGCTGTCTCGAACGAGGCGCATGCTCCCAGCACGGCGCCGAACCGATCGCGGTCGACACCTGCGTCGAGCACCGCTGTGACGGCGTTCACAGCGCGATCGGCGTCCATCCTCGCGGCGTTCACCAGCACCCACGCGAAGTCGTACAGGTCCTTCTCCGCGCCCCGCCAGTACGCGGCGGCACCTTTCGCCGACAGGTAGCCCCCGATGTCGGTCATCCGTACCGGGTGGCCGTGCACGACGGCATCGTGCGCATCGCGGAGTGCGGGTCCTGGTCCGCGGAGGTTCTTCGCGCCGAGGACGGATGCACCCGGCAGGGCGATCTCACGGTCGAGGTTGTCGGCGACGTCGGCGAGGAACTCCACGAGCACGGGGTGACCGCGGACCTCGGCGACCCATCGCCACCCGACGTTCGGTGACGCGGGGACGAAGCCGGCAGCGACGAGCGCACGCTCCAGCCAGCCGTAGTCGTGCTCGTCCCGGTCGTACTCCAACCCGAGGTCGAGCAGGAGATCGACGTCGTTGGTTCCCTGGTGCGGATCCGTGGTCTCGACGAGGTACTCGGGAACGAGGCCGCCGATGAGGACCAGTTCGGTCGATCTGGGACCGGCTGCCCGGAGGAGTGCGGCGAGCGCCTCCTCAGCGAGCGCCCGCGCGGCGTGGTCTCGCGACGCGTCGGCGCTCACGGCAACTTCCCCAGTGCGGAGTCGCGGATGATGTCCGCAGCTTCCCGCTCCCGCTCCGACCCGGTCAGGAGATCGGCGTAGATGCGGGCCGGGGAGGCGATCCGGACGTCCGCAGCGACCCGCGTCGTGTTCGCGATCGCGCGCGGTGCCACCGCGACCCGGACCTGCCCCGTCGGAGCAGGCAGCATGCCCGCCCGCTCGCCGAGGTCGCGGATGTGGTCGTCGTCCGCATCGACCACGTACGCGCTCACGCTCCTCGCCCCGGTGAGGAACGGACGGAGACGCTCGCTGCCCGAAGCGCCGGTGAGGACGAGGTCCGTCCCGAACGTCGTGAGCAAGACCCGCTCGACCCTCGCGGGGTCGCGGTCGAGGGTGTGGAAGGAGATCCAGTTCCGTGGCTGTCGGCGACTCCACTCCGACCACGAGTCGAGCATGCCCGACCCGTCGACGAGCACACGACTCCTCGGTTCCGGTCCGGGTCCGGTCCATCCGTTCTGGTCGAAGCCCCTCAGGGCGTTCGAGACCGAACCGAGCGATCGGTCTGAGAGCGTCGCGAGGCTCTCCACCTCGGGGACCCGTGTCCGTCCGTCGCCCCACCGACTGCCGTCCGCCACGATCGCGAACAACGCCTCCGCGACGTCCGCCCGCGCAGCTGACCAGCGGAACCCGACCTCCTCGGCGACGAGACCGGGAGTCGGAGCTCGCTCCACCCAGACGGTCCCGATGTGCAGGGACGCCGACCCGTCAAGTGCGACCCAGGACGCACCGACGGCTTCGATGACCCGTCGTGACCCTTCGGAGACGGACTGCGCGAAGACGACCTCGTGATGTGCGTCGACCCTTGCGTCTGCCGACGGGGACAGCGGCTCGTTCTCGAACGCCCGGGCGACGTCCCGTGGGAACCCTGCTCCGGCCCAGCGCATCACGAGTGCCACCTCGGAGCCGTCGGGGAGCACCGCCACCGGAGCGACCCCGTCACGCGAGATGATGTCGATCGACCCTGGAGGCAGTGCGCGCCGAAGCGCCTGCACGAGGGTCTTTTCAGTGATCGGCATGTTTTCACTGTACAGTGAAATAGACGTCTTGGCTGAAAATCCCTGCTTGCGGACTCCCGCATTCGTCGCGTGGTGTTCACACGGATGTCGGTGGGCGGCGGGATGATCGGGACATGGTCCACCAGCTCCTGATGCCCTCGCAGGAGATCCGAACGGATCGCCTCCTGCTCACCCCGCTGTCACCGGCGGACATCGACGACGTGCACGCGGTCTTCTCCGACGCCCGGACGTGGACCCACCTCCCCGCGGGACGGCACGCGGTGCGGGCCTCGACGGTCGACCTCGTCCAGCGCAAGATCGGCGGTCGGGCACGACACGGGCTCGGCTCGTGGGCGGTCCGCGCCGCGGCCGACCACGCGTTCCTCGGTGTCGGCGGCGTGGACATGACCGCGGCCGGGGTGTGGAACCTCGGCTACCGGTTGGCACCGGCGGCGTGGGGCAACGGCTACGCGACGGAGATCGCACTCGCGGCGGTGGCTGCCGCGGCGGACGTCGCCCCCGACGTCGCGGTCACCGGGCGGGTGCTGACGAACAACCCCGCCTCGGCGGCCGTGCTCGACCGCGCGGGGCTGCAGCTGGTGTGGCAGGGTTCGACGTCGTCGACGCTGCCGGACGGTGTCGAGCGGCAGGTCTGGGCGGACCGGGCGCTGTCGCGGACGCAGCGGGCCTGGCTCGTCGCGAACGCCTGACCCGCACCGGTCCCGTCACCGGTCGGGGTCGAACAGCGAGAGCGTCGTCGTCGCTCGTGCCTCCACCTCGGCCGCGTGCGTCGCGATGACCACCGCGGCACCCGAAGCCGCGAACTCGTCGAGCAGGTCGAGCACCATCGACGCGTTCGTCCCGTCGAGCGCACTCGTCGGTTCGTCGGCCAGGATCACGTCCGGCTGCTTGACCAGCAGGCGTGCAAGGGCCACGCGCTGCTGTTCGCCGCCGCTGAGTTCGTGCGCACGATCCGTCGCCCGCCCAGCGAGTCCGACCCGTTCCAACGCCGCTGCGGTCCGGACCGGTGTGCCACGGTGCTCGCGGGCCGGCACCCGTGCGATGTCGATGTTGGCCTGGACGGTCATGTCGGGTACCAGCCCGAAGTCCTGGAAGAGGTACCCCAGGTGTCGTCGGCGGACGCGCCGTGCGCTCCGACCACCACCGCCGACCGTGACGCCGTCGATCCGGATCGATCCGGCATCGAACGTGTCGATGTGGCCGATGCAGTCGAGGAGCGTCGACTTGCCGGAGCCGCTCGGTCCCACCAGGGCCACGATCTCACCACGACCGACGTCGAACGTCAGATCCTGCCAGAGCACACGTCGCCCGCGGCGCTTGCTGGCACTGCGTACTTCGATCATCAGGATCCGTTCCCTCGTGTTCGTGCAACGGTCTTCGCTGTCGTCGCGATCGCCGTGGCGCCGACCGTGCCGACCAGCACGAGCATCCCGGCCGCGAAGGCGACGGCGACCCCCGCGGTCTGCGCGACCGGGTCGAGTGCGGATCGCATACCGGCCCCGTCCGGGTGGAGGTCCCACCAGGTGTTGATCGCGGCCACGGTGGCGACAGTGACGAGCACGACCTCGATCACCACGAGGCTGGCGTTCGCTCGCAAGAAGGACGTTCCTGCCGCGATCCTCGCGAAGTGCGCGCGGCCGTACCGCCGTCGGTGTGCGGCCGCACCGAGTCCGGCGAGCACCGCACTGACGATGACGGCGCTCACCACGCCGGCGACCCCGATCCCGACCGTGCGCGCTGCCTGCCGAGCTGCTTCCGCGGCCACCTGGCCCACGTCGACGACAGCACTGAACTCGCGGCCGACGTCGGATGTCCGGATCGCGCGCTCCGCAGCCGAGCGCGACCCGAACACGACATCCCCGCTCGACAACCACGAGCCGAGTTGGTCTGCGGAGAAGGCTGCAGCGGGGTCCGGTACGACGACCAGGACCGCGTCATCGAGCCACGTGCGCGACGTGGAATCGCCGGGGTAGGAGTACACCTCTTGTGCTGCGAGCCGGCCGACGGTGACGTTCGAGCGTACGGCAGCGGGAGCATCGCGGAGTTCCCACTCGGAGAGCGCCTGGACGAGTCTGCTGGCATCCACGGTGCTGCGCGGTGGCAGCCAGACGGAGACGCCCAGGTCATCAGCGGTGAGACGCGTGCCGTCCTCCGCGCGCACGTCCTGTCGGTCCAGGTAGCCAGCGTCGACGAACAGCGCGGGTGCGGTCGCGTCGCCCTGCCCGGTGGACACCTCGACCGGCGCCGCGAGCAGTGCGTCCCCGCGGTCGAGCGCCCGTCCTGCGAACGCCCCGATCCGGTCCCAGTAGGGCTGCGTGTCCACCGGGCGTGGGTCCGGGGTGACCCAGAGTTGCACCGTCTCTCCTGCCGCTCGGAGGTCGCGTTCGACGCCGCCCGATCGGACGACCGCGACGGCGCCGACGACGTCGAATGCTGCAGCGACCAGGACGAGGAGCGCCGGGAGCCGTGCAGCGTGCACCATGACCAGCAGCGCCCCGGCGGGCCGGGAACCCCGGAGCGCATCGACCATCGGCACCCGACAGGCTCCGATCGTGCCGAGCGCGTGGGCGACCGCGACCGGAGCGAGGAGTGCTCCGCAGAGGATGACGAACGCCGTACCGAACGTCGTCACGTCCGCCAGCCCGTTGTGCATCCAGAGCCAGATCGCCGCGCAGGGGGCCGCGATCACGATGGCGAGCACGGACGTCCGGGCTTCCGCGAGCTCTGAGCGCACGATCGACGCCGTACTGCGACCGTGCAACCTCCGGACTGCGCACCGACGGGGAGACCCGCTGGTCCCCATCACGCACAGCGTCGAGCACCCGAGCGTCAGGGTGACGATGAGTCCGGCTGTCCGATCGACACCGTCGACGACCCCGACCCGCTGGAGCAGGGGGACCCGTTCGGACGTCACTGCGTAGCCGACCTCGGTGAGCGCCTGCACGGCCGCTCGTCGAGCTCGGTCGTCGCCGAAGACGTCGTAGGTCCCGGTCGGGTCGAACTGGTCGAGGTCCTGCATCGGCCGCACGTGCGTGGTCATCGACCTCGAGAAGTCCGCGTAGCCGTCCTGGAGCCACCGTTCACCGCGACTCGCCGGAGCATCGGTGACGAGCGCCACGCGTCGTGTGGTGGGTGCCGCCCGGTCTGCCACGACGCGGACGATGGTCGCGTCCGCAACGCGTGCCACGCGGTCGAGTGCCGCAGCGACACGCTGGTTCGAGCCGGTCTCGGGACCGGCGGTGGCGGTGACCGTCGACGACGCGCCGATGAGTCCTGCTTCGCTGACCTGCGTCACCCCGATGAACGCCAGGACCAGAGCGAGGACCGGCGGGACGACGTAGGCGAGCGTCACCGATCGGATCGTCATGCCGCACTTCCCGGGAACGGCACGATCAGCAGTTGTGGTAGTACGCCTTGTTCCCGCTGCTCGCCTTCGGCGTCTTCGCCATCGCGTACTTGCCGCCCGGGACGTTCGACACTCGTTTGGACTTCTTCCCGACAGCCGTCGCGCCGTGGCACCGCTTCTCGCGGAAGTAGTTCG
Source organism: Curtobacterium sp. C2H10 (assembly GCF_025407985.1). Classification (NCBI taxonomy): domain Bacteria; kingdom Bacillati; phylum Actinomycetota; class Actinomycetes; order Micrococcales; family Microbacteriaceae; genus Curtobacterium; species Curtobacterium sp. C2H10. Next base: position 6,486 of record NZ_JABXGF010000011.1, read on the forward strand.
ACCACGTGTCGTCCTTGCCGACACCCCACTGCCAGAAGCTCCCGCCCCCGCCGTCGTTCCGGGTGCCGACACCCGTGGTCGCTCCGGTCGAACCGTCTCCGGAGTCGGCAATGCTCACCCCGCCGACCACGGGCCCCGATCCCATGACCTCGAACGGCGTGGCCGACGCCGTCGATGCGGTCCCGGTGACCAAGCCGATCGACAGCCCGAGCCCGACGAGGATCTTCGTCTTCGTGTTCTGCATCATTCCCCTTGTCTCTGCCCCTCCATGGAGCAGGCCACATCGTGACAGGGACCGAACGGCAATGTCAAACACTCAACATGTCAATATTCGCGACGACGATCACCCGAGCCGTCGTCCCCGGTCGCGAGTGCAGCAGCACCCACGCAGAGCAGCAGGAGCACGGCGGCGACCGGCGCCACGGCGACCGGCCCCACCGTCAGCAGCAGGACAGCCACGAGGGCGACCACCGCCAGCACGACGGGCCTCACCCGATGGCCCCGAACAGGGTGTCGGCCTCGTGCGGCAACTCCGTGCGCAGCGACCACTGCACGGTGTTCCAGTCGTGCCCGCTCCCCGGCGCGAACGCGACCACGGTGTCCGCGCCCGCCGTCCGGGCCGCACTGCCGAGTGCCCGGGCGTTCCGGCTGAACTGGTGGTCGGCGGACCCGGCCGTGAGCCAGAGCGCGTGACCACCGAGCCCGTTCGCCCGCATCTGCGCGATCGGGGCGGCGGCCTTCCAGCGTGCCACCGACCCACCGAACGCCTGGTCGGCACTGTGCCGCGGGTTCTGGTCGATCGGCTGCAGTTCGCTGGAGATCGCCAAGGCGGCGCCGAACGACCTCGGGTGGGCGGTGACGAACTGCATCGCGCAGGTCGCCCCCTGCGAGAACCCGACGAGGCCCCAGGCGTGCCGGTCCGGCGTCGCGGGGAGGTGCGCGGCGATCCAGGCGGGCACGTCCTCGGTGACGTAGGTCGCGGACTTCCCGAGCGTCGAGTCGACGCACATCGGGTTCCGACCGGGAGCCGACAGCTGGTCGACGGACACGACGATCGGTGCCGATCCGTGGTGCGCGGCCGCGTAGGCGTCGAGCACGGTCCCCATCTGCCCGGCGGTGAACATGTCGCTCGGCGCCCCGGGCTGCCCGGCGAACGCGAGGACGATCGGCAGGCGTGCCGGGTCGCGGACGAGCGCGGCCGGCGGCAGGTAGACGACGGCGGGGCGGGCCGGGAAGCCGGAGCGGGTCCCGGGGATGTCCACCGTCCGGACCTCGCCGTGCGCCGGGAGCGCGGCTGCTGGGGCCGCGTGCAGGTCGAGCGCCGGGTACGGGTCGCTCTGCACCACGGTGCCGAGGGTCGGGTACTTGGCGAACTCGACGTTCACCCCGAGCGCGGGGACGAGCAGCGCCGCCGGGACGAGCACGGCGGCGAGCACCCGGCGTCCGCGACCGCCCTGCACGATGCCGGTGACCGCCAGGGCGAGTGCGGCGGTGGCGATCGCGACCCACATCCGCGTGACCGGACTCAGGGCGACGCCGAACAGGTTCAGGACGTCGCTCAGGACCCAGCAGACGAGGAGCACGGCGACGGCGGCCCCGACGGCGGCCACGGCGCGCAGCCGGACGGCCCGCCAGGCGGACCCGGACCGGGTGTGCCGGAGACCGGGCAGCAGCACCACGACGGCGAGCACCGCGAACGCGATGTCCACCGGGACGAGCTTCGACGGCGCCTGCAGCTGGGTGGCGAGCAGCCACTCGGTCGGACTCACGAGCGTGCCGCACCCGCGGCACGGGCCTCGGCCACCGCTCGGGCGTCCGCCGCCGCACGGTGCGCCTGCCGGAGCGCCCACAGGTGCTTCGGCCGCAGGCCCGGCACGTACGCCGACGCCAGGGCCCGGGCCACCCGCGGCACGTGCAACGGCGTCGGGACGACCAACCACAGGGGCTCGTGCCGCGCGCCGAACTTCTCCTTGAAGCGTTGCAGCGACCGGAACCCGTACACCGGCTCGAGCACGCGGGCGAGGAGCACCGACCCACGGACGACCAGCGACCGGGCCCCGGCGTGGGCGGCCAGCGGCGTGCCGGAGAGGCTGATCGTGGTGAGGCCGGCCTCGCGGGCACGGAGCGCGGTCCGGGCGATGAGGAACTCCATCACCCCGGGCATCCCGTCGTCACCGCGGCGCATGACGTCGAGCGTGTAGCCGGTCAGTGCTCCCCGCTCGTGGACGGGCAGCCAGCTCGTGACCGCGGTGACGTGCCCGTCGGCGTCGACGGCGAGCATGAGCCGGACGTCCGGGTCGTCGAGCTCGCGGAACCCGCCGAGCGTGAAGCCCATCTCCGGCAGACGACGATCGGCGGCCCACCGCGTGCAGATCGCCTCGACCTCGGCACGACGGCCGGCGTCGAGCGCGTCGAGGGTGGTCCACTCGTCGCGGACGCCCTCGCGGTCGGCCCGGTTCGACGCGGTCCGGAGGTCCTGCCGCTTCTTGCCGCGCAGGTCGAACGTCGTCACGTCGAGCACGCACTCGACACCCACCGGCAGCGCGGTCCACCCCTCCGCGCCGAGGATGGCGCGGACGGGTTCGTGGACGCTCGTGAACGCGGGCACCCAGCCGTTGCGCTCGCAGAACGCGGTGAAGCCGGCGAGGACATCGGCGCGGTCGGCGGTGGCGCACGCCGGGTCCGAGACGGCGAGGGCGACCTCGCCGCGCACCCGGTAGGCCACGGCGCCGCGTCCGTCCGGGTGGGTCCAGGTCGCGTTCCCGCGCCAGGTCCCCATGTGCCCGAGGGTCCCGGCGTCGCCGTCGCGGAGCATCTCGACGAGGTCGTCACGGCGTGCACCGGCGGCCCGGAACCGCGCGCGGACGAGCCGCGGTCGGAGGAGGAGCACGGCGAGCAGCACGGCGGCTGGGACGATCCACGCGCCGAGCAGGGTGACCTGCCACTCGATCGCGTCGAGCCCGAGCCCCTGCCACTGCACCGCGTCGTCCTTGACCGGCTCGATGAGGAAGACGTCGGCGAGCACGACCGTGAGCGTCAGGAGCACGCCGATCGCCAGCGCGATGCCCGTCCGGCGACCGCGGTGCACGAGCCAGGCGGCCAGGAGCAGCAGCACCCCGACGACGACCACGGAACGGTCCGGCATCGCGTCGGCGAACGGCGAGAGCACGCCGTCCGGGTCCGGCACGATCGGGGTCACCAGTGTGCCGGCACCGAGCGCGATGAGGGCGCTCACCACGACCGTCCGTGCGGTGACGCGGGTGGTGCGGCTCTGGGGCCTGGAGGCGCGGCGCACGATCCACGCGCCGGCTGCGGTCCCGAGCAGGGTCGCCAGGGCGCGGGCCAGGTCCGATCCGTGGCCCGCGAAGAGCACGAGGGTCAGCACCACGGTCCAGAGCGCGGCGCGCGTCCGCCAGCGGCGCTGCGCGGGCATCGCCGCCGACGCGGCCCCGAGCAACGCGGCGGCGACGACGGAGGGGGCGAAGAGCGGCTGTCCGACGGCGAACTCGGCGTGTGCCTCGCCCAGCGCCGAACCGATCGTGACGGTGAGGAGGGTCGCGAGGACCCCGAGCAGCGGCGCGCCGACCCCGATCACGAGGGTCCGGAGCGATCCGAGGGAGCGCTCGGCGAGGACGGTCGTCAGGACCACCGCCACGAGGGCGAGGCACGCGACGGGCGGGTGGTGCGGGAAGTCCGGCTCGGAGTGCGCCATCCGTGCGGTCACGACGAGCGCGACCGCGACCACCGCCACGGCGACGGAGACGGGGGATCGACGGAGTCGTCCGAGGAGCGCTGCTGGTGCCACGTTCCCATCCCAGCCCATCGCCCCCGCCGGGGCATCGCTCCACGGCGTGAACCGCGATGGCCGATCGGCCAGGACGGGCTGGCTCCGAGGATGACCGTCAGACCGCCCGAGCAGCCGGCACGTGCTCCACCGGCAGCCGCAGGTGCAGTGCGAACCCGTCGTCCGGCTGCGGGCCCGACTCCATGCTCCCGCCGAGGAGCGACGCCCGCTCCCCGAGCCCGATCAGGCCGAGCCCGGACCCCGGCAGTTCGAGCCGTTCGGAACGCGCCGGGCCGTTCACGACGTCGACGAGGACGTGCTCGCCGTGGATCCGGCCACTCACCCGGACGGTGGCGTCGGGGGCGTGCTTGCGGACGTTCGTCAGCCCCTCCTGCACGAACCGGTAGACCGCGCGCTGGAGCGGCTGGGCGAGGGTGTCCGGCAGGTCGACGGTCGTGCTCGTCTCGAGCCCGCTCTCGGCGATGAGCCGGGGGAGGTCGGTGAGCACCGGCTGGGGCGCGATCTCGCGGTCGGTGCCGCCGGAGGCGCGGAGCACCTGCACCATCTCGCGGAGCTCCTGCAGGGTGATCACGCACAGCTGCCGGATCGTCCGGGCGAACCCGCGCTCGGCCTCGTCGCGGCCGGCCATCTGCATCGCGCCGGCCTGCACCGCGATCAGGGTCACCTGGTGCGAGACGACGTCGTGCATCTCCCGCGCGAGCAGCGCCCGCTCGCGGGACAGGGCGACGGCCGCGGCCTGCCGGCGTTCGTCCTCGCGGGCCCGGCGGGACTCGACGAGCTGGTCGGTCAGCCGCGCACGGGTCTGCACGAGCAGCCCGACGGCGAGCGGTCCGAGCGCGAAGATGAGCGCGTAGACGACGGAGACGACGATCTCGTCGAGGGTCTGCGGCGGCCCGACGAACCCGCTGAAGCCGACGAACTGGACCAGCGCGGCGAGGAGCATCAGCCACCGGCGGCTCGTGCGCTCCCCGAGGGTGAACAGCGCCACGCTCGCCGCCACCACCGCGGAACCGACGAACAACCCGGGCACCGTCAGGGCGAACGCGAGCACGGGGAAGCGACGTCGGAGCAACAGGGCGGCGGCCGCGAGCAGCGACAACCACGTCTCGAGGGCGGTCGCCCCGGAGATGTCGAGCACGGCGTCCGCGACGGCGGCGGCGATGAACAGGGCGTCGACCAGCCACCACGGTGCACGGTGGGTGCGCGCCCACCGCAGGCCGACGTCGACGAGTCGGTCGAGCCTCCCGTCGGTCGCCGCGAGCACCCGCCGGACGCGCCCCGACCGCTGCGTGTCAGCCATCCAGGAGTCCCGCCTCGGCCGCGCGCAGCGCGAGCTGGACGCGCGTCGGGACGCCGAACGCGGCGAGCAGCGACCGGATGTCCTCCTTGACGGTCCCGGTGCTCACGCCGAGCCGTCGGCCGATGTCCGGGTTGCTGACGCCGTCGGCGACGAGCCGGAGCACCGCGTGCTCCCGCTCGCTGACGGACGGCGCGGCGGCTGCCGGACGTGCCGCGAACAGCCGGGTCCGGTCGACGCCCGGTGCCAGGACGACCCCGCCGCGGGCGAGGACCCGGACGTACTCGGCGAGGCCCTCGGGGTCGGTGTCCTTGAGCAGGAACCCGGCGGCGCCGAGCTCCATCGCCCGGCCGACGTACTCGTCGGTGTCGAAGGTCGTGAGCATCGCGACCGCCGGTGGTTCGGGGAAGGCCTGCAGCTCGCGGAGGACCTCGAGGCCGTTCACCCGCGGCATCCGCACGTCGAGGAGCACGACGTCGGGCGCGTGCGACCGGATGACCTGCACGGCGTCCACGTCCCCGGTGGTGGCGACGACGTCGATGTCCGGTGCGGCGCCGAGGATCAGCTCGAAGCCGTAGCGGACGAGCGTCTCGTCGTCGACGATCACCACGGTTGTCACGCGCGTCATCTTGTCATGCACGTTGGCGTTCCGAGGGGGACTCGCTACTGTGGCAGGCACTGGTCATGTCCGCGCATGACCACCCGCACGACCAGCGACGGAGCACGAGGACCGCATGACGAGCCGGATCACCGAGGGTGCCGAACCGAAGCACCAGCAGCTGCGGCGCATCCTCCTCGAGCTCGCCACGGTCCGGCTCGCACCCGGGGCGGCGATCCCCTCGGAACGCCAGCTCATCGCCGAGTACGGGGTGTCCCGGATCACCGTGCGCGAGGCCCTCGGCCAGCTCGTGAACGAGGGCTACCTCGAACGCGTGCGCGGCAAGGGCACCTTCGTGGCGCACCGCCCCGTGCAGTCGACGCTGCACCTGGCGTCCTTCACCGAGGAGATGCGGGCGATGGGGCACGTGCCGACGACCGTCGTGCTCGTGCGCGAGGAGCGGGTCCCGCCGTCCGACACCGCCGCGGCCCTGCGGCTCGACCCCGACGTCGCGGCCTTCCACGTGAAGCGCCTGCGCATGGCCGACGGGGCGCCGGTGTCGATCGACGACGCCTGGCTCGTCGCGGACGCGTTCCCCGGGTTGCTCGAACACGACCTGTCCGGGTCGGTCTACTCGATCATCGCGACCGAGTACGGCACGCCGATCGACCGCGCGCAGCAGACCGTCGCGGCGAACCCGGCGGCGGACGACGTGGCGACGCTGCTCGGCACGAAGACCGGGGCGCCGCTGCTGGAGTTCGACCGGGTGTCCTACGCGGGGGAGCGCCCCGTGGAGCACACGCGGAGCTGGTACCGCTCGGACCGGTACCGGGTGCAGATGGAGGTCACAGCGACGGCGGCGCACGCGGTCGCGTAGCCGCTCGCCCAGACTCGGCCCGGCGGACACATTCGCGACCGATCGGGCCCGAAAGTGTCCGCGGAGCCGAGTCTCGCGGCAGGGTGTCGCGTGCTAAGCCTCGAACAGGGTGTCGCCGTCGCGCACCGTGGTGCCGACCGCGTCCTGCGCGATCGAGTCCGGCGCGGAGCCGAGCACGACGACGGGGCAGATCGGCGAGTAGCCGGCGGCCGAGATCACCGAGGGGGTGAACCGGACGACCGGGTCGCCCGCGACGACGGTGTCACCCTCGGCCGCGATGAGCTCGAAGCCCTCGCCCGAGAGCTTCACGGTGTCGATGCCCACGTGCACGAGCACGTCGGTGCCCGCGGCACCCTGCAGCGCGAACGCGTGCGGGTGCAGCTTCACGATCGTGCCGTCGACCGGCGCGACCGCCGTGACGGCACCTTCGACCCCGGTCGGGTCCACCGCGACGCCGGCGCCGACGAGCTGCCCGGCGAACACCGGGTCCGGCACGTCGGCGAGCGAGACGACCGGGCCCTGGAACGGGGTCCGGACGGCGGTCACAGCTCGTCCTGGATGTCCTGCGCGAGGTTGTCGGCGATCGGGCCGACGATGACCTGCCAGCCCGTGCCGCCACCGACGACGGCCTGCGCGCCAGCGGCCTTCAGTGCGTCCTTGTCGACGAGGTCCCCGTCCTCGACCTCGACGCGCAGGCGCGTGATGCAGCCCTCGACCTCGTCGATGTTCTCGGCGCCACCCAGCGCGGCGATGATGTCAGCGGCCTTGATGTCAGCCATCGTTTCCTCCTCGTTACGAAAACGCGTGCCGGGTTGACAGGCGTGTGGTCGCGGTTCAGACTACGGAACTGGTCATGACCGGACAGGACCGGACCTGGCGACACCGCCGAGGTTACCTGCGCTGACTGTACGACTCAACTCACCCCGACAGCTCCACCCAACGACGAGAGGACCTCCGATGAGCACCACCACTGCCACGGATGTGCCGGAGAAGAAGACCCCGAAGAAGCAGTCGCGCGTCTTCGCCAACGCCCAGCGCCTCGGCCGGAGCCTGCTCCTGCCGATCGCGGTCATGCCGGCAGCGGGCATCCTGCTCCGCCTCGGCCAGGCCGACATGCTCGGAGCGATCCCCGGCTTCGAGAAGGGCGCGACGATCATCGCCGCCGCCGGCAACGGTGTCTTCACCTGGCTGCCGCTGCTCTTCGCCGTCGGCATCGCGATCGGCTGGGCGAAGAAGTCGGACGGCACCACGGCGCTCGCCGCGGTCGTCGGCTACATGGTCATGTACCAGGTGTTCGCGGCCATGTCCCCGATCGTGCTCGACGGGGTGAAGGACGCGAACGGCAACCAGGCCACGATCAACTTCGGTGTCCTCGGCGGCATCGTGATGGGGCTCGTGTCGGCGTTCCTGTGGGAGAAGTTCCACCGGACGAAGATGCCCGACTTCCTCGGCTTCTTCTCCGGGCGCCGCCTGGTGCCGATCCTCACCGCGGTCGCCGGTCTCCTCATCGCCGTCGTGATGTCGTTCTTCTACCGGTACTTCGACATCGCCCTGACCGCTGCCGGCCAGGCCGTGGCGGACAACGCCGTCATCGGCGGTGGCATCTTCGGGTTCGTCAACCGCATGCTCATCCCGATCGGGCTGCACCAGCTGCTGAACTTCTTCCCGTGGTTCCAGCTCGGCAGCTTCACCACCGGCGGCACGACCTACCACGGTGACATCGCCCGGTTCCTCGCCGGCGACCCGACGGCCGGCATCTTCCAGACCGGCTTCTTCCCGATCATGATGTTCGCCCTGCCGGCCGGTGCCCTGGCGATCTGGCGCAACGCCAAGCCGCAGAACCGCAAGCTCGTCGGCGGCATCATGCTCTCGGCCGCGCTCACCTCGTTCGTGACCGGCATCACCGAGCCCCTCGAGTACTCGTTCATGTTCGTCGCGTTCCCGCTCTACATCATCCACGCGGTCCTCACGGGTACCTCGCTGGCGCTGGTGAACGCGCTCGGGATCCACGACGGCTTCTCGTTCTCGGCCGGCGCGATCGACTTCGTGCTGAACTTCGGCAAGGCGGACGGGGCCATCTGGCTCATCCCGATCGGCCTCGGCTACGCGGTGATCTACTACTTCCTGTTCAGTTTCGTGATCAAGAAGTGGAACCTCCGCACGCCCGGGCGTGAGGACGACACGATCGCGGAGAACACGATCGAGGCGGCCACGAAGCCGTAGTCGTCACCACCTGACGGACTGGAGGCGCGGTGCCGACTGGCACCGCGCCTCCCGTCCGTCATCCGGCTGATACTGGTTTTGACAACCGTTATCAACTAGCCCTACGCTCGTCGACATGCACAACCGTCTCCTCGCCCTGCCGCTCGTCGCCGGCGCCGCCGCGCTCGCCCTGACGGGCTGCGCGACGTCCTCCGCCTCCGGCGACGCCTCGGGCGACGGCACCGTCCGGGTCGTCGCCTCCACCAACGTCTACGGCTCGATCGTCGAGGCGATCGGCGGCGACCACGTCTCCGTCACGAGCATCCTGGACGACCCGTCGCAGGACCCCCACTCGTTCGAGTCGAGCGCAACGACACAGCTCGCGGTGTCCAAGGCCGACCTCCTCATCGAGAACGGCGGCGGGTACGACGACTTCATGACGACCCTCGCCGACGCGTCCAGCACGAAGGCGGACACGATCAACGTCGTCGAGCTCTCCGGTCTCGACAAGGGCGGCGACGCCGAGTTCAACGAGCACGTGTTCTACAGCTACCCGACGATGGTGAAGCTCGCCGACGACGTGGCGAAGCGGCTCGGCGACCTCGACCGGGCGGACGCAGACACCTTCACGAAGAACGCCGACGCCCTGACGACGAAGCTCGAGGGGCTCGAGGCGAAGACGGCCGAGCTCGAGAAGACGTACGGCGGCGAGAAGGTCGCGTACACCGAGCCGGTCCCGGGGTACCTCTTCGACGCGATCGGCCTCGACAACGTCACGCCCGACGCCTTCTCCGAGGCGATCGAGGAAGGCGACGACGTGCCGCCGGCGGCGCTCAACGACACGCTCAAGCTGTTCACGAACAAGACCGTGAAGCTCCTCGCCTACAACGACCAGACCTCCAGCCCGGAGACGGAGGAGGTCAAGAAGGCCGCCGACGAGAACGGCGTCCCGGTCGTCGGTGTCACGGAGACGCTCCCGAAGGGGGAGGATTACGTCTCGTGGCAGCAGGCGAACATCGACCAGGTGCAGGCGGCGCTCCAGAAGTGACCACCGTCTCCCACCCGACGACCGAGCGGACCGCCACTGCCCCGGGCAGTGGCGGTCCCGCCGTGCTCGAACTCCGCGACGCCGGGCTGTCGTACGGCTCCCGTGCACTCTGGTCGCACCTCGACCTCGACCTGGCGCCGGGCGAGTTCGTCGCGGTGCTCGGGCCGAACGGGGCGGGCAAGACCTCGCTCCTCCGCACGGTCCTCGGGCAGCAGCGGCTGACGAGCGGCACGATGTCGTTCCTCGGGCAGCCCGTCCGGCGCGGGCACCGCAAGATCGGGTACATCCCGCAGCAGCGCCTGATGGACGCGGGCACCCCGCTCCGGGCGCGGGACATGATCGCGCAGGGCGTGACCGGCTCCCGGTGGGGCATCAAGCCCGCGAGCCGTGCCGAACGGTCCCGGGTCGATCGCATCCTCGACGAGGTCGGGGCCACCGCGTTCGCGGACGCCCCGGTCGCCGAGCTGTCCGGCGGCGAGCAGCAGCGCACCCGCGTCGGGCAGGCCATCGCCGCCGACCCCGCGCTGCTCCTCTGCGACGAGCCGCTCATCTCGCTCGACCTCCGGCACCAGCGCGGCGTCACCGAGCTCATCGACCGGCAGCGTCGGCAGCAGGACGCGGCCGTGCTGTTCGTCACCCACGACGTGAACCCGATCCTCGACGTCGTCGACCGGGTGCTCTACATCGCCGGCGGGCGGTTCCGGATCGGATCCCCCGACGAGGTCCTCCGCACGGACGTGCTCTCCGACCTGTACGGCACCCCCGTCGACGTCGTCCGCACGATGGGGCGGATCGTCATCGTGGGCGCGAACGACGCGCACGACCACCACTGCGACGCGGACCCGAACGCCGCGACGCCGGACGACGGGCGGATCTGATGGACATCTGGTCGCAGGTCTTCTCCTTCCAGGACTACGGCGAGCTCGTCGTGCTCGTGCAGAACTCGATCTGGGCCGGCGCGGTGCTCGGCATCGTCGGCGGGCTCATCGGGCCGTTCGTCGTCGCACGGAACATGCCCTTCGCCGTGCACGGCATCTCGGAGCTCTCGTTCGCCGGCGCCTCGGCATCGCTGCTGCTCGGGGTGAACGTGGTGACCGGGTCGCTCGTCGGGTCGGTGATCGCGGCGCTGCTCATCGGGCTGCTCGGGTCGAGGGCGCGGGACCGCAACTCGATCATCGCCGTGCTCATGCCGTTCGGCCTCGGCCTCGGCATCCTCTGCCTCGCGCTCTACAAGGGCCGCGCCGCGAACAAGTTCGGCCTGCTCACCGGGCAGATCGTCTCGGTCGACAACCCGCAGCTGACGCTCCTCGTCGTCGTCGCGGCGATCGTCGTCGTGACGCTGCTCGTGATCTGGCGCCCGCTGATGTTCTCGTCGGTCGACCCCGACGTGGCCGCTGCCGCCGGGGTGCCGGTCCGGACGCTGGCGCTCGTGTTCATGCTCGTGCTCGGACTCGCGACCGCGGTGTCGGTGCAGATCGTCGGCGCGCTGCTCGTGCTCTCGCTGCTCGTCACCCCCGCGGCCGCTGCCCTGCGCCTCAGCTCCCACCCGGTCGTCGTCCCGGTCCTGTCGACGGTGTTCGCCGTCGTCTCGGTCGTCGGCGGCATCCTGCTCGCCCTCGGCGGGGGGCTCCCCATCAGCCCGTACGTCACGACGATCTCGTTCGTGATCTGGGTGGTCTGCCGGATCGTCGGCGGACGCAAGGACAAGCGCGGACGCGACCGGATCGTGCGCCGTGACCAGCGTGACGGAGGCGCACCGCGCCTCCAGGCCGACGATGCGGACCACCGGTCCGCCGCCGGCCGGAAGGAAGGAGCGACCGCATGAACGCCGTGCAGAAGCCGAAGCGGAACACGTGGCAGCGCGAAGCGGTGCGCACCGCGTTGTCCAGCACCGAGGGGTTCGTCAGCGCGCAGGCGTTGCACCAGCACCTGCGGGACGACGGCTCCACGATCGGACTCGCGACCGTCTACCGGGCGCTCTCCGACCTGGCGACCGAGGGCGACGCCGACTCGCTGCAGCAGGACGGTGAATCGCTGTACCGCGCGTGCACGACCGACGCGCACCACCACCACCTGATCTGCCGGAACTGCGGCCGCACGGTCGAGATCGAGGCGGATCCGGTGGAGCGGTGGGCGCAGGAGGTCGCGGCGGCGAACGGGTTCACGAACGCCAGCCACGTGGTGGACATCTTCGGGGAGTGCGCGTCCTGCACGGCCGCGCGCACCGGCGCGTAGTCTCCGCCTCATGCACGTGATCCTGGTGCCCGGCTTCTGGCTCGACGCGAGCGCCTGGGACGAGGTGGCCCCGGTGCTCCGAGCAGCGGGCCACTCGGTCGAGGCGGTCACCCGCGACGGCGACACGCTCGACGAGCAGGTGGCCGCCCTGGTCGAGAAGCTCGACGACGTCGCGACGCCGGAGGAGCCCGTGGTGCTGGCGGGACACTCCGGCGCGGGGCCGATCGCGTACATGGCCGCCGACCAGCGGCCCTCGCTCGTCGCGCACCTGCTCTACGTCGACACCTTCCCGGGGCCCGAGGGCGGCTGCGTCAACGACGAGCTGCCCGTGCTGGACGGTGTCGTGCCGCTGCCCTCGTGGGACGTGTGGGAGCCGGCGACCGTGCGGGGGATGACACCGGCACTGCGGTCGGAGTTCGAGCACCGCGCGATCCCGGAGCCCGCTGCGGTGCCGTCCGACCGGTTCCACTACGCCGACGCCGCGCGGCACACGATCCCGGCGACGGTGATCACGTGCGAGATCCCGGCGGCGGACCTCGCGACGATGGTGGCCGACCACCAGGCCTGGGCAGCGGAGCTCGTGGCGACGGAGGAGCTCGCGATCCTGGGGCTCGAGACGGGGCACTGGCCGATGTTCACGGCGCCGCGGGAGCTCGGCGAGCTCATGGTGCAGGCGCTGGCGCCGAGGCCGGCCGAGGCGCCGTAGCGCGGGGCGCCCCCGGGGCGCCCTGCGCGCCGGCGCGCCCGCGGGGCGCCGCGCTCACTTGGTGAGCAGAAGGTGTCGGGTGGCCGACCGTGACCCGACCATTTCTGCTCACGAACGCGCCCGCCGGAGGTGGGGCGCGCCTCCAGGGCGACCCACGCAGCTGCGGCAGTTTGCGACACGCCCGGTCGTCGCGTACGCTTGATCTTTGGTTCTCCGCGTCCGCGTGGCGAGCCCAGTTGTTCGAAGCCCTCCGACCGTCGCGTACGCCGCGGTCGCGCGGTGTCCACGGCCCCTTCGACAGGGATCGCGGGCCTGGGCGGTGCGCACAACCCCCTCGCTCCGTCGCTCGGCGACGCAGCGCGTGCGCGCCAGGCAAGTGACCTTGGGTGCGGCCGTCCGGTCGCACGGTACCTCAGGAGGAAACCATGGCAGCAGTGTGCCAGGTGACCGGAGCCACCCCCGGCTTCGGACACAACATCTCGCACTCGCACCGCCGGACGAAGCGTCGCTTCGACCCGAACGTGCAGAAGAAGACGTACTACGTGCCCTCGCTTCGTCGTAACGTCACGCTCACGCTCAGCGCGAAGGGCATCAAGGTGATCGACGCACGCGGCATCGAGTCCGTCGTCAAGGATCTCCTCGCCCGTGGGGAGAAGATCTGATGGCCAAGAAGGGTCAGGACGTTCGTCCGATCATCAAGCTCCGCTCCACGGCGGGCACCGGGTTCACCTACGTGACCAAGAAGAACCGTCGCAACAACCCGGACCGCCTCGTGCTGAAGAAGTACGACCCGGTGATCCGCAAGCACGTCGACTTCCGTGAGGAGCGCTAAGCATGGCGAAGAAGAGCAAGATCGCGAAGAACAACCAGCGCGCCGAGATCATCGCGCGCTACGCCGAGCGTCGTCTCGAGCTGAAGAAGGCCCTCGTGGACCCGAACGGCTCCGACGAGTCGCGTGAGGCCGCCCGCGTCGGCCTGCAGAAGCTCCCGCGCGACGCGTCGCCGGTCCGCTACCGCAACCGCGACGCCATCGACGGTCGCCCCCGTGGCCACCTCGGTGAGTTCGGCATCAGCCGTGTCCGCTTCCGCGACATGGCCCACCGTGGCGAGCTGCCGGGCATCACGAAGAGCTCCTGGTAAGCACCAGCTTCCGCGGACGCCCCGTCACCCCAGTGGTGGCGGGGCGTTCGCCGTTCCCGCACCGTTTCGGGGGACATCTTCGTCACATCGGTCACTTCCGCCCCTCCAGTACCCCGACAACCCCGGAAATCCGGGCGAGTCGGCTGGTTTCGTCCCTGGTGGCTGGTACGTTCGACTCCGGTTCCGCAGGGTCTCGCGCCCACCGGCACCGTGGCACGGAGCACCCGCTCCGGGCGCCGGACGAGAAGTCGTCCGACCGATACTGCAAGAAGTCCGAGGAGGACATCCATGGCTGACAAGTCCCTGAACCGCACCGAGCTCGTCGCTGCCGTCGCCGCTGAGTCCGGCCAGAGCCAGGCCACCGTCAACGGCGTCGTCGACGCGCTCTTCTCCGTCGTCTCCGGCTCGGTCGCCGACGGCACCAAGGTCACGATCCCCGGTTGGATCGCCTTCGAGAAGACCCACCGTGCCGCCCGCACCGGCCGCAACCCGCAGACCGGCGAGGCCATCGAGATCGCCGCGAGCGACTCGGTCAAGGTCAGCGCCGGCTCGAAGCTCAAGGCTGCCGTCAAGTAAGACTGCTCCCGCGCCACGAAAGGGACGGCTTCGGCCGTCCCTTTCGTCGTTCCCGGCCTGCGTTGGGTCCGTGGTCGGTCCTCCACATCCAGGAGGCGCGGATCGCCCTCCACAGGTCCCCCCGCTCGATTCCGTGGCCGGGTGGGGCAGCGCCTAGGCTTGACGGGTGAATCGGATCGCGCGCATCGCCGGCCCCGCCGTGCTGCTGCTCGTCGGGTTCGTGTCACTCCTCGTCGCCCTCGTCATCGGGGGCGGCGCGAACGCTGCGCTCATCGCCGACCCCGGCGCCGTCGTCCGGTTCGGCTTGCCGATCGCCCGACTGGTGGTCGACCTCTCCGCCGCGGCCGCGATCGGTGGTCTCGCACTCGCGACCGTCGGGCTGTCCCGCACCGCGCCCGAGTGGAACCGCGCGATCGACGTGGCCGCCGGTGCGGCGGGTGTCTGGACCGTGTCGTCGGCCGTGACGACGTTCTTCACCTTCCTCAGCGTCGCCGGCTCGAAGATCAGCATCGACGAGCAGTTCGGGCAGTCGATGGGGGTGTTCCTCACCGGGACGGACCTCGGCCTCGCGTGGCTCGTCACCGTCCTCGTCGCCGCGGCCGTCACGGTGCTGTGCTTCGCCGTGCGCTCCCGCGGGATGGTCGCCCTGACCGCGGGCGTCGCGATGATCGGGCTCGTCCCGCTCGCCCAGCAGGGGCACGCCGCGGGCACGGCGAGCCACGACGCGGCCGTCACCGCACTCGGGCTGCACCTGGTCGGCGCCGCACTCTGGGTCGGCGGACTCGTGATGCTCGTGCTGTTGCGCCCGGTGATCGACGGCGACCGCCTGGCCGTCGTCGTCGGGCGCTACTCGAGCATCGCGCTCGGGTGCTTCGTGCTCGTCGCCGTGTCCGGTGTGGCCTCGGCGCAGATCCGGGTCGGGGCGCTCTCGAACCTCTTCACCGCGTACGGGGTCCTGGTGCTCGTGAAGATCGCGGCCATCGTCGCGATGGGTGTGCTCGGGGTCGTGCAGCGTCGACGGGCGATCCGCGCGCTCAGCACCGCCCCCGAGCGCCGTCGTCCGTTCTGGTTCCTCGTCGTGGCGGAGCTCGCCGTGATGGGCGTCGCCAGCGGGTTCGCCGCGGCACTCGGCCGCACCGCGACCCCCGTCGACCAGGTCGCGCTGAGCAAGACCACGAACCCGTCGCCGGCAGAGTTGCTGACCGACGACGCCCTGCCGCACGCTCCGGGTGCCTGGGGATGGTTGACGGCGTGGAACATCGACCTGTTCTGGCTGATGGCCGCTGTCCTGCTCGCAGCGACGTACACCGCCGGCATCGTCCGCCTGCGTCGCGCCGGTGTGCGCTGGCCCGTGCGTCGGACGGTCGCCGCCGGCATCGCGATCGTCTCGCTCGTCGTCGCGACGTCGGGCTCGCTGCACACCTACGACCGCTTCCTCGTGTCCGCCAACGTCGGGTCGCACGTGCTCCTCGGGCTCGTCGTGCCGGCGCTCGTCTGGGCGTCGGCACCCGTGCAGCTCATCCGTGCCGCCGTGCACCCCCGCGACGACGGCAGCACCGGTGTCCGCGAGTGGACGGGCGTCCTGGTCGACAACCAGGCGGTGCGGTACCTCGTGCAGCCGTTCCCGGCGTTCCTGTTCCTGGCGGCGGCGTGGTGGGCGTTCTTCGTGACCGACGCACTCCGGTGGTCGGTCAGCGACTCGACGGGCCGCACCGTGATCGACGTCGGGTTCCTGCTCGTCGGGCTCCTCGCCGTCCCCACCCTGCTCACGCCGATCGCGGTCGGCGCCCGGCGCGCTTCGATGCCCGCGGCGCTCGTCCGGATCGCCGGGGCGGTCGTCGTCGCGGCCGGTCTGGTGTCGCTCGGCATCGCGATGCGCGGGCCGCTCGGGCTCCTGCAGGCGTCGTGGTTCGGTGCGATGGGCCGGACGTGGGGACCGGATCCGCTCGTCGACCAGGCCCGCGCGGGCGCGCTGCTCGTGGTCGCCGGTGTCGCCGTCGTCGTGACCGTCGTCGTGGTGGTGCTGGTCCGGGTGCGCCGCGCCGTGGCGGAGCCCGCCGTCGACGGACCGCGCAGCGACGACCGGGTGGCGACCCGATGAGCGTCGAGCTCAGTGCCGAGCAGCGGGCCGTCTTCGAGTACATCGAGCACACCCGCGACCACGTGTTCATCACCGGGCGTGCGGGGACGGGCAAGTCGACGCTCCTGAACCACCTTTCGTGGAACACCGAGAAGCAGGTCGTGATCTGCGCGCCGACCGGTGTCGCGGCGCTGAACGTCGGTGGGCAGACGATCCACTCGCTCTTCCGCCTGCCGATCGGGCTCATCGCCGACGCTGAACTCCGGCAGGGGCCGGACACCCGCAAGCTCCTCAACACGATCGACACCCTCGTGATCGACGAGGTCTCGATGGTGAACGCCGACCTCCTCGACGCGATGGACCGCTCGCTGCGCAAGGCCCGCGGGCGTCAGTTCGAGGCGTTCGGCGGCGTGCAGGTGGTCATGTTCGGCGACCCGTACCAGCTGCCGCCGGTGCCGGGCGACGGGGACGAGCGCGCGTACTTCACCGACCACTACCGCTCGATGTGGTTCTTCGACGCCAAGGTCTGGCTCGAGGCGGAGCTCAACATCGTCGAGCTCGCGACCGTCCACCGACAGCGCGACGACGCCTTCGCCGCGATGCTGACGGCCGTGCGGCACGGGCGCGTGACGGCCGACGTCGCCGGGCAGCTCAACGCGGCGGGCGCCCGACCCGCCCCGGACGACGCGATCACCCTGGCGACCCGGAACGACACCGTGGCGCGCATCAACAAGGCCGCGCTCGACCGGCTGCCCGGCAAGGTGCGGACCGCGCGGGCCGACGTCAACGGCGACTTCGGCGGACGGAACTTCCCGGCGGACGAAGCCCTCGAGCTGAAGCCCGGCGCGCACGTGATGTTCCTGCGCAATGACCCCGACCAGCGCTGGGTGAACGGCACCCTGGGGGTCGTGCAGACGATCCGCGACACCGTGTGGGTGGACGTCGACGGGGAGTCGTTCGAGGTCCAGCCGTCGGTGTGGGAGAAGTTCAAGTACTCCTACGACGCCGACAAGAAGGAACTCAAGAAGGACACCGTCGGCGAGTTCCAGCAGTTCCCGCTCCGGCTCGCGTGGGCGGTGACGATCCACAAGTCGCAGGGCAGCACCTACGACCGGGCGGTGGTCGACCTCGGCAACCGGGTGTTCAGCGCCGGGCAGACGTACGTGGCGCTGTCACGGCTGACCTCGCTCGAGGGGCTGTACCTCACGCGTCCGCTGCGGCCGCAGGACATCATCGTTGATCTCGACGTCCGGCGGTTCATGTCCGAGGCGCCGCGGGTGGTGGCGACGGAGCTCGAGGCGGCTCCCGCTCCCGCCCCGGACGCCGACGACGGCGACTGACCCGCCCCCGCGCGACGGCGCGGGCGTGCGACGGCCCGGGCGTGCGACGGCCAGGGCGCGCGCCGGCCAGTACGTGCGCCGGCTCGGACGCACGACGCCCGGGACGCGCGACGGCGAGGCGTGCGGCGGCCCGGACGCACGACGCCCCGCCGGCCACGAGGGGCGGGCGGGGCGTCGGGATGCGCTGGATCAGGCGCGAGCGGTGTCCGCACGGAGCGCGCGGAGGTTCTCTTTGTCGGCGCCGAACGCGGTGAGGAGCAGGATGACACCGACGATCGCGTGGAAGACGTTGTCGGTCGTGTTGAGCGCGAACACGTTCGCCGAGGTGTTCACGAACACGAAGCCGTAGACCGCGAGCACGACGAGGACGGCGCCCACGAGGACGTTCGCGTTCCGCGACCCGATCGTGTTGCCGAGCCCGACGATGAGCAGGACGGCCGCGAGCAGGACCCACAGCAGTGCCAGCGGCGGGTTGACGCCGAACGCGTTCCAGAGCATGCCGCCCTTGCGGCTGAAGAAGCCGGGGTCGCCGTCGGCGGCGAAGAAGAACCCGAGGATGCCCCAGATGAGGAGCAGCGCGCCCACGGTGAGCGCGAGACCGCGGTTCGGGGAAGCGGTGATGCTCGGTTCCTTGATGGCCACTTCGGTTTCCTCCTCGTACGCAGCCGACGCCGTGTACGTCGGTCCGGCGATGCGCGCCGGTGCGTTCGCCCGCGCGCGGCCGGTCGGTGCGTTGCCGGATCCGAAGGTCGCTGTCCCGCGGTTCCCAGGCTCCGACCGGCGTCCCAACGGTATCGTGTCGGACCCCGACCGTCCGAATCGCACGCGCGTGAACAGGCGTGCGACGACACCGACGACCAGCACCCCGAGGAGGACCAGCCCGGTGACCCGAACGCCCGAACGCAGCGCACCCGAGTCGCGTGGACCGAGCGTCTCACGGCGGTTGCGGTGGGGACTGTTGTCGGCTCTGGGGTTCGTGATCGTGCCTCTCGTCTACGCGGTGGCGGTGCTGACGCCGGTGGGGCAGCGGGTCGAGGACGCCGCACTCGGCGGGGTCCGGGAATCCGACCTGTTCTCGTCGGACACTGCCCTGAACGTCATCTCGGTACCGGTGATCCTGTTGCTCGTGGTCGTGATCGCCGCCGTCGCGCTCGCTCGGCGCCGGCTCGCAGTGGGGCTCGGAGCCGGTGTCGTCGTACTCGCTTCGGCGGCCACCTCGACGCTCGTCAAGCGTATCGCCGAGCGCCCGGAGATCGCCCAGTCGACCACGCCGAACTCGTTCCCGTCCGGTCACGCCACGATCGCCCTCGCCGCCCTGTTCGCCGTGCTCATGGTCACGCCGCGTCGGTTCCGCCCGCTCGTCGTGATCGTCGGTGCCGCCTACGCGGTCTTCGTCGCGAATCAGACCGTGGTCTACGGCTGGCACCGGGTCAGCGACATCATCGGCGCGTGCGCGATCGCGCTCTTCTGGGTCGGGGCCGTCCGGGCGTTCGGACCACGGGTCGACCGTGGCGCGCGCGGCGACCGCGACGGACACCGTGGTCCGCGTCGGTTGGTGACCTGGGTCCTCCTCGTCGCCACCGGGGTGACGTTCCTGGTCGGTGTCGCGGCGCTCGTGTACGGCATCTCGGGCGGGGCACACGACCACGGTGCGATCCTCGTCGCGGGCCGGATGGCGTCGAGCGCGAGCGTGCTGGCCGTCGTGACGATCGTGTGGATCGCCGACGGCATGCACCACGCGGCGCGGACGGACTCCGAGGCGCTCCCGGGCCGGTAGCCATCGCATCCGTAAGGGTTACAGGCCTGTAACGCCTCCGGACCGGACGACCGTTGTCCGACTAGCGTCGTCCACACGCCGGCCTCGGGAGCCGGCGTGGACGGGGAACACATGCGGGTGGAGCACACCCCGACGCGGGCACGTCGGGTCCGTGGCACCGTCGCCGCTGCCCTCGGGGCGCTCCTCGTCGCCACCGGGGTGCTCGTCCCCGCGACCTCCGCATCCGCCATGGTCCAGGTCCCGAACGGGCCGGCCGACGAAGGAACACCCGGTGGTACCGCCACAGCGATCGTGCAGAACAAGAGCGCCGGCACCGGGACCTGGACGATCACTGCACCGCCCAACACGACGATCACGGCGGCGCAGTCGGTGCCCGCTCCCGGCCTCGGTCTGTTCACCTGCACGCCGACGAGCGGTGGCCAGCAGGCGGCGTGTGGCACGAGCACGTGGGGCATCGACAACCAGGTCGCCATCACGGTGACGATCGATCCGGCGTCACCACTCGGGACCTTCTCGGGGTCGTCGAGGATCGACCCGTTCGAGGCCGCCGCGCCCTACTCGATCACGGTCGTCGCGCCCCCGGCCCCCACTGCCCCCACCATCACCGGCCCGCCCGCGGGCGACGAGTCGATCGCGACGCAGCCGACGATCACCGGCACGAAGGTGGCCGGTGCGGCGGACACGACGGGAACGACCCTCACGGCCACGATCGACGGCGAGCCGCTGTGCACCGTCGACCCGGCGACGACCCCCGACTGGTCGTGCACGCCGACCGAGCCGCTCGCGGTCGGACAGCACACCGTCAGTGCGACGCAGACGGACCGCTTCGGGCAGGTCTCCCCGGCGGCGACGAGCACGTTCACGGTCCTGGCGCCGGCCGGCCTCAGCGTGACCCAGGCCGGTGCGACGCAGCTCTACGCGGGCTTCCCGGCGATCCGGACCGTCACACTGGCCAACACCGGCGAGGGCGAGGCGCGAGGCGTCCTCCTCACCGCCGACACCGGCGGCCTGCAGGTCCCCGTGTGCGAGCTCGACGGCGCCACGATCGACTGCGCCGGCCTCGCCGCCGGGGTCGACCTCGGCACGATCGCTCCCGGCGACCGGCACGTCCTCCGGCTGACGGTCGCCGCCCGGTCCGGGACCGCCCCCGCGTCGGCGTTCACCATCACGGCCCGGGCGTCCTCCACCACCGCGGCCGTCTCGCCCGTCGAGTCCGGCAGCACCGTCCGCACGATCGCTCCCGGAGCGCCGGTGATCACCGCTCCGGGCAACCGCACGTCGACGACGGACCGCACACCCGAGGTCCGTGGCCGCGGCGTCATCCCGAACGCGGTCGTGACCGTCCGGCAGGGCGAGACCGTGGTCTGCACGGCCACCGCGACGCGGGCCACCTCCTTCGCCTGCACGCCGGAGCGCGCCTTCGCCCTCGGTGCGGTCGCCCTGACGGCGACCCAGACGTACGGGGGCGTCGAGTCCGCGCGCGCGTCGACCGCCTTCACCGTGACGGTCGCGACGCCGGCCCCTCCAGGAGGCGCGGGTGGCCTCCCCGGCACCGGCGGCGGTTCCGCGGGCGGTCCCGGCGGCGCCGGTGGCGGGACCGTGCCGACCGCGCCGAGCACGGCCGGCAGCTCGAGCACGGGAGCCGGGAGCGGTTCGGGCGCCGGCCAGGGGGTCGGGTCGGGAGACGTGGGCGGCAGCACCGGTCCGTCGTCGCCGCCCTCGACCACACCGCCCGCGCCGGGGGAGAGCGCCGGCAACGGCAACGGCAGCGGGGGCGGCGGCGGCACCGGCGGTGCTGGCGCGGGCAACGGCGGCACGGACGACGGTCCCCTCGCGATGGACCTCCGCTTCGGCACGCAGCGCATCGTGCCCGGCACCGCGGCCGACATGCGGGGCACGCTCGGCCCGAACGCCTCCGGGGCGACCGTCGCGATCACGTTCGAGGCCCGGATCACCACCGGCATGGTCTACCGGAACGTGAACGTCGAGGTGGACGACTCCCCGCTCGACTGCACCGTCGCCACGAGCTCGTTCTCGTGCATGATCCCGCTCGACCCCGGGCAGCAGGCGGACGTCGACGTCCGGGTGTACGCCGACCCGGTGAACGCGCCGGACACCGCCGTCCAGCAGATCTCGCTCGCGTCGAACCGGGCGTCGCAGTCCAACGCGATGACGGTGACCACGGCCGTCGCGAAGGGCGAGACCGAGGCGTCGCAGCTGGCCGACCAGATCACGACCTTCAACGCGACGGAGTTCCCCGGTGCGATGGTGCCGCTCCTCGCGATGCTGCTCTTCGCGCTCGCCGCGACCGTCGTCGGCCGGCGGGCGACGAGCGGCCCCGCCGCAGCGGCGACCGCCTCGCCGACCGGGGCCGGTCCGTCGGACCCGAGCCGCGCCTCCAGTCCGACCGCCGCACCGAACGGCCCGACCGCCGCACCGAACGGCCCCGCCACCGACCCGAGCCGACCCACCACCGACCCACCGTCCGGGAGCAACCGATGACCCACACGACCGACGCCCCGACCGACGCACCCGGCGCACCCGGCGCCCCGACCGCGAAGCGCACCCGCAGGAACCCCGCGCCGGTCATCCTGCTCGTGGCGGTGGTCCTCCTGGCCGTGTACTACGTCGTGATCGGCCTCTCCGGAGCGCTCAAGACGACGACCGCCGTCCCGGTGAGCGGGTCGAACAGCCAGTCCGGCGACTACATGACCCTGCGGATGAGCGTGCAGGACGTCGACCTCTCGAACCGGGTGATGCAGGCGAACGTCCTGCCGATCCCGCACGGCTCGTTCGAGGGCGAGAAGGCCGGCGAGATCTCGCAGCCGCTGCGCATCGAGGTCTCGAGCGGCGGGGTGACGACGAGCGTCGTGACGTTCCCGGGGCAGTCGGTGGTGGACGCGACCTCGTTGACGCTGACACTCGACCGGGGCGACACCTCGTACCCGTTCGACCAGCCGTTCGCGAACTTCCAGCTGAGCGTGCAGGACGACGACTCCGGGGACGCCGTGCCGTTCGAGGTCGACATGTCGAACTCCGCCCGGCCGTGGGTGATGAACGCCGAGCGGAGCGCCGCCGAGGTGCAGAGCGACCGCACCCTCGTCCCGATGCAGATCGACGGGCACCGGGACACCCTGAGCGTCGTGATCGTGTCGTTCTACATCATGGCGATCCTCTTCACGACGCTGATGGCCGTCGTGACGATCGGCAGCGCGATCCTCCGGCGGAAGCTCGAGTTCGCGAACGTGATCTGGCTGAGCGCCACGCTGCTGTCGTTCCCGGCGCTCCGGTCGGCGATGCCCGGCGCCCCGCCGATCGGGACGACGCTCGACTTCGTCTTCCTCTTCCCCTGTCTGGCGCTGGTGGCGATCATGTTCGTGTGGACCGGTGCGTACATGCTGTGGCGGGAGTCGAAGGTGCTGCGGAACCGCGTGCTGGACGACGACGCCGCGTAGTCGCCGCTGGCGGGAATGCCTCGGCCTGCGCTACGTTGTACCGAGCAAGTCGATGCAAACGCATCGAAATCGCAGGCGGAGGGACTCCGCGGAAGGCGGCGCATCATGCAGTTCGGCATCTTCACGGTCAGTGACGTCACGACCGACCCGGTCACCGGCCGGACCCCCGACGACACCCAGCGGGTCCGCGACATCCTGACGATCGCCGAGCACGCCGACCAGGCCGGACTCGACGTCTTCGCCACCGGTGAGCACCACAACCCGCCGTTCGTCGCCTCGAGCCCGACGACGATGCTCGGCTACCTCGCGGGACGCACGAAGCACATCACGCTCTCGACGTCGACGACCCTCATCACCACGAACGACCCGGTGCGCATCGCCGAGGAGTACGCGATGCTCCAGGTCATCTCCGACGGCCGCATGGACCTCATGATGGGCCGCGGCAACACCGGGCCGGTCTACCCGTGGTTCGGGCAGGACATCCGCCAGGGCGTCAACCTCGCGATCGAGAACTACGCGCTCGTCCGCCAGCTCTGGGAGAACGACGTCGTCAACTGGCAGGGGAAGTTCCGCACGCCGCTGCAGGGCTTCACCTCGACCCCGCGTCCGCTCGACGGTGTCGCGCCCTTCGTGTGGCACGGGTCGATCCGCACGCCGGAGATCGCGGAGCAGGCCGCCTACTACGGCGACGGATTCCTCCACAACAACATCTTCTGGCCGATCCAGCACACCGAGCAGATGGTGGGCCTGTACCGCCAGCGCTTCGAGCACTACGGGCACGGCCGCGCCGACCAGGCGATCGTGGGGCTCGGTGGCCAGTTCTTCGCGCGGAAGAACTCGCAGGACGCGATCGACGAGTTCCGCCCGTACTTCGACAACGCGCCGGTCTACGGGCACGGCCCCTCGATGGAGGACTTCACCGAGCAGACCCCGCTCACGGTCGGTTCGCCGCAGCAGGTGATCGACCGGTACGCCGCCATGAAGGACCACGTCGGGCACTACCAGCGCCAGCTGTTCCTCGTCGACCACGCCGGGCTGCCGCTCAAGACGGTGCTCGAGCAGATCGACATCCTGGCCGAGGACATCGTCCCCGAGCTGCGGAAGATCAACGAGGAGGGCCGCCCGGAAGGCGTCCCCTCGAACCCGCCGTCGCACGCCGACCGCGTGGCCGCGGCGATGGCCGCCGGCACCCTGGGCAGCGACCACGTCGCCGCCGAGGACGAGTGGACGGGTGCGTCCGTCTGATCGCGTGACCGCTTGACGGCCTGGAGGCGCGGTGCCAGCTGGCACCGCGCCTCCAGTCCGTCTCGGGTCGCGTCTCGGGCCGCGGCCGACCCGTCCGCGAAAGCGACAGTTGCCAGGGGCGGCGCGCCGTCGCTCCCGCCGAAGCGACACCGTGCCGCCTTTCACGGGCGGGATTCTGTCGCTTTCGCGGGCGGCGCCGCGGCGCCTGCGCGGGCCGCAGCCGCGGCCGGGCGGGCCGGGCCGGCCGGGCGGGCCGGGACGAGCTTCAGGCCGACCACGCAGCCGACGATCCCGGCGATGAGCAGCACGCGGAGCGCGGTCACGGGCTCCGCGCCGGTGGCCATGCCCCAGAGGACCGTGAGGGCCGCTCCGGTCCCCGTCCACACCGCGTAGGCGGTGCTGATCGGGATGTGCTTGAGCACGTACCCGAAGGCCCCGAGGCTCACCACGATGGTGATCGCGAAGACGATCGTCGGACGGAGCTCGGTGAAGCCGTCGCTCGCACCGAGGGCGGTGGCCCACACGGTCTCGAGCGCGGCGCTGACGAACAGGACGATCCACGGCACCTCAGCTCACCACCTTCAGGCCGACGACGCAGGCGACGAGCCCGAGCACGAGGGCGACCCGGGCGACGGACGCGGCCTCCTGCCTGCGGAGGATCGCGACGATCACGGTGAGCGATGCGCCGATGCCGACCCAGACCGCGTAGGCGGTACCGACCGGGATCTCCTTCATGGCGAACGCCAGCCCCACCATGCTGAGCGCCATGCCGACGACGAACACGATCGTCGGCACGACCTTCTTGAAGCCGTTCGATGCGCTCAGTGCAGTGGCCCACACTGCCTCGAGCACGCCCGACAGGACGAGGACTGTCCACGCCATGACGGTCTCCCTTCGATCTCGTTCCGCAAGTCGCACGACTGTGCGACAACGAACTCCACGGTAGCACGAACTCGTACGACTGTGCGAGTATTGGCCCGTGGCCAGGAGCATCGACATCGAGGAACGACGTCGCTCCGTGTCCGAGGCGGCGTGGCGGGTCCTCGCCCGTGACGGCCTCGGCGCGTTGAGCGTGCGGAACGTCGCAGCCGAGGCCGGATTGCCGCCGAGCACCGTCCGCTACGTCTTCCCGACGCAGTCGAGCCTGCGCGAGCACACCATCACGCTCGTGTTCGACCGCACCCGGGAACGGATCGCCGCGATCCCCGAGGGGCTGCCGACCCGCGAGCGCGCGCACCAGCTCCTGCTCGAGCTGCTGCCCCTCGACGACGAGCGGGTCGTCGAGCTCGAGGTGTACCTGGCGCTCGCGAACGCGGCCCTCACGGACGCCGAACTGCGGCCGGCGCTCGACCTGGTCGTGGTCGAGATGCGGGAGTGGAGCGAGGAGGTGCTCGAGCTCGTGGGCGTCCCGGCGGCCGACCGCGAGTACGAGGTCCGTCGGCTGCACGCGCTGATCGACGGGCTCGCGATGCACCTCGTGCGGCTCGCCCCGGGGGAGTCCGGCGACTGGGCGATCGACGTGCTCGACCGGCACCTCGACGGGCTCGCGCGGCGCTGAGCGCGGGACGGCGCGCGCCCAGCGCCGCCGCGCCACCACCCCGGTGCACCGCGCGTCGCCTATCCTTGCCCGGTGACGACGACCACGCCGCCGCAGCAGCGCCCCACCGCCGCGTCCCGCTCCCGGAGCCTCACCGGCCCCGGGCTGGTGCTGCTCGCCGTCGCCGTGCTCCTCGGGATCCGCCTGCTCTCGCCGGCCGTCGGCACCGCGGGTCTGCCCGACGTCGTGCAGGACTTCCTCACGCTCGCGATCAGCGTCGTCGTCGAGTCCCTGCCGTTCGTGGTGCTCGGCATCCTGCTGTCCATCGTCGTCGAGGTGTGGGTCCCCGTCGGCGCGCTCGAGAAGGTCCTGCCGCAGCGCCCGATCCCGCGCCGGGCCGTGATCTCCCTGATCGGCATGCTCTTCCCGGTGTGCGAGTGCGGGAACGTGCCACTCGCCCGCGGCCTCATGATGCGCGGCTTCACGCCCGCCGAGGCCGTCACCTTCCTCGTCGCCGCCCCGATCCTCAACCCGCTCGTGATCATCAGCACCGCCCAGGCGTTCGGGTGGTCCGGCTGGATCCTGCCCGTGCGCATCGTCGGCGGCTTCGTCATCGCGAACCTCGTCGGCTGGATCGTCGCCGCGCACCGTCGTCCGACCGAGCTGCTGCTGCCCGTGTTCGAGGCCCGCTGCCGAGCGGCCGTCGGTGCGCCGCGGTCCCGGAACCGCTGGCGGGACAGCGCCGCGCAGTTCGGCGGCGAGACCGCGACGATGATGCCCGCGCTGTTCGTCGGCGCCGGGCTCGCCGCAGCGATCCAGGTCGCCGTGCCCCGGTCCACGCTCGTGTCGATCGGCGCGAACCCGGTGCTCTCCGTCGCGGCGATGATGCTCCTCGCGATGACGGTCTCCCTGTGCTCGAACGTCGACGCCTTCTTCGCGCTGTCCTTCGCGTCGACGTTCCTCCCCGGGTCGATCACCGCGTTCCTCATCATCGGGCCGATCATCGACGTGAAGATGATCGCCCTGCTCCGGACGACGTTCCGTGCGCGCTTCCTGGTGCTGCTCGCCGTCGTCTGCGTCCTGTTCGCCGCGACCGTCGGGTTGGTGATGAATGTCCTCGTCTGAGTCCCGCCTGTCGTCGTCCCTCGGCCTCGGGTCCGTGCTCGCGGTGGCGCTGTGCACGCTGTGGCTCGCCCTCGCCGGGCACCTCGACCTGTACATCAACCCGCGCTACTCGGTCTTCACGGTCGTGCTCGCGGCCGTCGCGGTGCCCGCGTCGATCGCCGGCCTGGTGGTGACCGCGCGCGGACACGGGCACGATCACGACGAGGGGCACGAACACCGCCCAGGAGGCGCGGCTCGCCGCACACGGATCGTCCTCAGCGGCGTGGCCGCCCTCGTCACCGTCGGGGTCACCGCCGCCATGCTGGTCCTGCCCCCGACGACGCTGTCCGCCCGCACCGCGCAGCAGCGGAGCGTCGACTCGGCGACCCTGTCGAACGCCACCGGGTCCCAGGCCGCGGTGTCCCTGCTCGGCAGCACCTCGGTCGACACCTCGGAGTACGGCGTCAAGGACTGGGCCGCCCTCATCCGGCAGACGACCGACACCACGTCGCTCGTCGGCAAGCGGGTCGACCTGACGGGCTTCGTCGTCCCGGGCGCGGACGGGTCCTTCACCCTCACCCGGTTCGTGATCAGCTGCTGCGCGGTGGACGCCCAACCCGTCGGGATCGGGGTCGACACCGACGGGACGGTCCCGGCCCAGGGCGCGTGGGTCCGGGTCCGCGGAGCGCTCGCCGCCAACCCGGACCAGTCGGCCGATGCCCGCATCGTCATCCGCGCCGCCACGGTGCGGGGCGTCGAGCAGCCCGAGGACCCGTATGAGTACTGAGCTGCGAGAACGCCCCCGGAACCGCTTCCGCCGTCGCCTCGTCGCGACCGTCCTGGTGTTCGTCGTCGTCGGCAGCGCCGCGGCGGTCGTCGGATCGCAGCAGGGCCCACGGCTGCGCGACGTGTCGTACGACGCCTCCGGCCTGGTGTCCCGACCGGCACAGCGCGTGATCCTCACCGCGAACCAGGCGATCGAGCGCGTGTCGGCGCAGGACGTCCGGGTCAGTCCGGCAGCGGCCCACACCGTGACGTCGAGCGGCAACACCATCGCGGTCGAGTTCACCGGCCCCTTGGCCTACGACCGCTCGTACGAGATCTCGGTCGCGGGCGTCCGGGCGCCGGGGCAGCGCGCGACCGCCGACCTCCGCACGTCGATCCGCACGGGCAGCACCGACGTGCTCGCGCTGGTCCCGGGTGCCGCCGGGAGCGAGGACCGCATCGTCCGCCGGTCCCTCGACGCCGGGGGCGCGACCACAGTGTACGAGGGGACCGGCATCTCGGAGTACGTCCGCCTCGGCCGGTCGCTCGTCGTTGTGAGCGGCACGGACGCCGGGTCGTCGGTCGACATCGTGCCGCTCGCCGGCGGGGTGCAGGACGAGGACCTCCCGGTCGAGCACCTGACGCTCCCGACCGCCGAGGGACGTGTCACGGCCCTGCACGCCGCCGACGACGGCGCCTCGTTCGGCTTCGAGTACGCCGACACGTCCACCGGTCAGTCGCGCAACGTCGGGCTCTACGTCGTCGACATGACCGGCACCCACCTGCCGACCGCGATCGACGCGAGCGGGAAGCCGAGGACGGGGGCGGTCCCGATGAGCGTCGGGCAGTGGGCCTACGTGCCCCGCACGGAGAGCGCCCTCGTCCGCACCGGCAGCGACGACCTCGTGCTCGTCGACATGAGCGGGCGGACCGACCCCGTCCGGCTGGGGAGCGCCACGTACCTGCACGGCTTCGTCGGCACCGGCACCACGGCGGTGGTCGAGACCGGCACGGGGATCGTCCGCCTCGACCTGACGGACGGGAAGCGCACCGCGCTGCGGGCACCGGCCGGCAGCACCGACGCGGCGTACCTCGGCCGGATCGCCCCGCTCACCGACGACGGCTACCTGCGGGTGGTGGGCGACGTGCGTGCCGACGGGACGCTCGCCCAACGCATCGTGCGCGTGGAGGGGAGCCGCGCCTCCAGGCTGCCCGTCTCCGTCCCCGACGACGCGAGCGTCACGGCCGTCTGCCCGTCCCCGAACGGGCAGTTCGTCGCCGTGGCGACGAAGTCGGCCGGCGGTGTGCTCGTGAGCATCGTCGACGCGGCGTCCGGCGCGCTCGAAGCGAGCGTCGACGCCGGGTCCGTCGACTGGTGCACGGCGTTGCCGTCCGGCGACGAGGTCGGCTAGCGGCGGAGCGTCTGCTTCGGGTACTCCCCGAACCGCCGCAGGTACTCGCCCGAGAACCGGCCCATGTGCGTGAAACCCCACCGGGCGGCGACGTCCGCGACGGAGACCTGACCGACGTGGGAGGCCACGAGGTCCTCGTGGGCGCGACGGAGGCGGACCTCTCGCAGGTACTGCATCGGCGACCGGTCCAGGGTGCGTTGGAACGCCTCCTGCAGCCCGCGGACGCTGAGGTCGGAAGCCCGTGCGACGTCCGACACCGTCAACGGCTCGTGAGCGTGGGCGTGCAGGTACTCGACGGCCGCCCGGATGCGTGCGTTGCGGTGCTGTCCCCATCCCGCCGGGACCGCCTCGGCGCGGAACCGGTACAGGTCGAGGAGCGCCGACGCGACCCCGCGCTGCGCCTCGTGCCAGGCGAGCGACTCGTTCCCCGACGTGCGCAGTGCCTGCACGGACTGCGCGACCGCTCGGCGCCACTCGGCGATCGCCGCGGGCGTCGGCGGCGTCGTCCGGTCGAAGTCGACCGTGCGGTCGACGAGGTACCGCTCCGACGCGACGTCGAGCACGAGGTCACGGTCGAGGTGCACGAGCCGCTGGTCCCAGTCGCGGTAGTCCATGTCGAAGCGTCGCTCGATCGGGAACAGTGTCGGGACACCGTGCTGCAGGCGGATCTCGTCGCGGCCGACGTCGATGGACGCGGAGCCGCTGTCGATCCACTGGACGACGACCTCGCCCTCGACGGCGACATCCCCGCGGAGCGATCCGTGCATCTGCGACCGTCGGATGCTCATCCGCTCGTCGCCGATCCCGACGTAGCGGTACCAGTAGTCGCCGTCGGTGCGGCCGGAGTGCCACGCACGGCCGGCGTACATGCCGGCGAGGTCGGCGACAGCGGTGTCGGTGTCCGTCCCGGCGACGGACACGAGGGATGCGGGGCCCTCCTCCGCCGTGCTGCTCATGCATCGAGTCTGGCGTGAACGGCTGTGCCCGGCCCGCCAGCTGCGCCAGCCGGACGACCGGCTCGCGTTGTGGGGACAGACCGCTGGACGCACGGGAGGCGCGGTGCCAGCCGGCACCGCGCCTCCCGTCGCGTTGGTGGTCGCGTACTAGGCGAGCGTCGCCGCGTCGATCACGAAGCGGTAGCGGACGTCCGAGGACAGGACGCGCTCGTAGGCCTCGTTGATCTGGTCGGCGCTGATGAGCTCGGTCTCCGGCAGGATCCCGTGCTCGGCGCAGAAGTCGAGCATCTCCTGGGTTTCGCGGATGCCGCCGATCGCGGACCCGGCCCAGCTCAGCCGGCGGGGGATCAGGGCGAACGCCGGGACCTCGAGCGGCTCGGACGGTGCGCCGACGTTGACGAGGGTGCCGTCGACCTTGAGGAGGCCGAGGTAGGCGCCCATCGGGATCTTCGCGGAGACCGTGTTGATGATCAGCTCGAAGGAGCTCGCGAGCTTCTCGAACGTCTCCGGGTCCTTCGTCGCGTAGTGGGCCTTCGCACCGAAGCGGAGCGAGTCCTCCTGCTTGGAGGTGGTCTGCGACAGGACGGTGACCTCGGCGCCGAGTGCGACGGCGATCTTCACGGCCATGTGGCCGAGCCCGCCCATGCCGATCACGGCGACCTTCGAGCCGGGGCCGACGCCCCAGTGGTGCAGCGGCGAGTAGGTGGTGATGCCGGCGCAGAGCAGCGGCGCGACCTTCTCGATGTCGAGCGACTCGGGGACGCGGAGGACGAAGTCCTCGTTCACGACGACGGCCTGCGAGTAGCCGCCCTGGGTGATGCTGCCGTCGGCGGGGTCGACGCCGGCGTAGGTCTGGATGTTGCCCTTGAGGCAGTACTGCTCCTCGCCCTTGACGCAGTTCTCGCACTCGCCGCAGGAGTTCACCATGCAGCCGACACCGACGCGGTCGCCGACCTGGTGCTTGGTGACGTTCTCCCCGACGGAGGTGACGTGGCCGACGATCTCGTGGCCGACGACCTGCGGGTACTGGATCTCGCCCCACTCGCCGCGGACGGTGTGGATGTCCGAGTGGCAGATGCCGGCGTAGGCGATGTCGATCTCGACGTCGTTCGGGCCGACGTCGCGACGGGTGATGGTGGTCTTGACGAGCGGCTCGGTGGCCGACGGTGCGGCGTACGCGTTGACGGTGCGCATGGTCTCCTCGTGGGTGGTGCGTCCGGGCCGGTTCCGGCCCTCCACCAGTGTGGTGGAGCGCGCCATCGGGAGGGAGGTCCCGTTGGGGCACCCCTGCACGGAATGCGGGCGTGTCGCGCGCGGGCGCAGGGCTCGCCGTGCGTCAGGCCAGGCGGGCGAGTCGCTGGCCGGCGATCCGGGCGAAGCGCAGCGGGTCG
The DNA here is from genome assembly GCF_025407985.1 of Curtobacterium sp. C2H10. Lineage (NCBI taxonomy): Bacteria > Bacillati > Actinomycetota > Actinomycetes > Micrococcales > Microbacteriaceae > Curtobacterium > Curtobacterium sp. C2H10. The sequence continues at coordinate 38,032 of NZ_JABXGF010000011.1, forward strand.
GCGAGGGCGTCGTCCGGCTCGCCCGTCGTCTGCGTGGCCAGCACGGTGAGCGAGGCGGCAGCGTCGAAGTCGTCGAGCGCGGCCTCGATCGCCCCGGCCACGAGCATCGCCCGGGCAGCCGGTGCGTGCGTCGACGCGAGGGTCCGCACCACGCTCGGAACCTTGCCGGCCGCGGACTGCCCGTCGTACCGGCCCTCGCCGGTGATCACCACGTCGGCGCCGTCGAGGAGCGCCGGCAGCCCGAGGACCTCGGCGACGGCGGCCGCTCCGCCCGCCAGCGTCGCACCCCAGGCGAGCAGTCCGAACCCGACACCGCCGGCCGCTCCGGCCCCGGGGGTCGTCGGGTCGACGTCGGGGAAGCAGCGCGCCCAGTCGGCCAGCCGGGCGTCGAAGACGGCGATCCGTTCCGGTGCGATGCCCTTCTGCGGGCCGAACACCGCCGCGGCGCCGGTCGGTCCGAGCAGGGGCGAGGTCACGTCGGTCAGCACGACGGCGCCGTGCTCCGGCAGCCGGCGCATCCACGTGGTGTCGACGCCGGTGACGTCGTCGAGCAGCTCGGCACCCTGACGCGGTCGCGGCGGGTGTTCGGGGACCGCGGGATCGATATGGATGAGTGCTCCCAGCCCGATCAGGGCGTCGGCGCCGCCGTCGGTCGAGGCGCTGCCGCCGATGCCGAGGACGAGCCCGGTCGCGCCGTCGTCGAGGGCGGCGGCGATCGCCTCGCCGAAGCCCCGGCTCGTCGCGGTGTCGGGCAGGACCTCGGGCAGCAGGGGGAGTCCGCTCGTGGCGGCGAGCTCGACCACGGCGCGGCCGTCGGGCAGCTGCAGCCAGTGCGTGTCGACGGGGGCGCCGGCGGGACCGGTGACGGTGATCGGCACCCGGACGGCCAGCGGGATCGCCGTCTCGAAGGCGTCGATCGTGCCCTCGCCGCCGTCCGCCATCGGTGCCAGGACGATCTCGTCGCCCGGACGTTCGGCGAGCCAGCCGTCGCGCACGGCCGCAGCGATCTCGGCCGCCGTCGCGGTCCCCTTGAACGAGTCCGGAGCCACCACGATGCGCACGGCACCACCGTAGCGGACGGCCCGCGCGCCCCGGGTGGTCCGGCCCGCTCGGACGGCAGCGGCGGTTCCGACGGCCGGACGCCCGGCGCCGTCCGTCACCTGCACGGGACCCGCCATCGGCCGGCGTCGGTGACCGTTCTGGTTCGCGAGACCCGGGATTCGTGCACCAGAACGGTCACGGCCGAGACCGAACACGGACACCCACCCGCGGGGTCAGGGGGTGGTGAGCGAGGCGAGGAAGAGCGCCTCGGCCAGGGCCATGTGCTCGATCTCGGACGGGTCGACGCTCTCGTCCGGGCCGTGCACGTTCGCCGCCGGCTCGGACACCCCGGCCAGGATCACCTCGACGTCCGGGATCGCCCGCTCGAGCGTCGCGCACAGCGGAATCGAGCCGCCGCCGCCGAGCGAACCGACCGGGGCCCCGTCGTACGCCTCCGAGAGCGCCGCGCGGAACGCCGCCGACGACGGACCGCCCTCGGCATGGAACCCGGCGCCCACCCCGGTGACCCGAGCTGTCACCTCGACGCCGGCCGGTGCACGCCGCAGCAGGTGCGCGACGAGCAGCTCGCCGGCTGCCGCGGGGTCGACACCCGGCGGCACGCGGAGGTTCAGCGCGGCACCGGCGGTCGCCTGCACGGCCGGCGAGGACCCCGCGACCGCCGGTGCGTCGATGCCCACGACCGTGAGGGCCGGGCGTGCCCAGACCTGGGACGCCGGGTCCGCCGAGCCGATCGGCACCGCGCCGTCGAGCAGCCCGGCGTCGGCGGCGAACCGGTCGGCGTCGTACGGCAGGCCGTCCCAGGTCTGCGAGGCGTCGAGGCCGTCGACCGTGGTGTCGCCGACCTCGTCCCGGAGCGTGGCGAGGAGCGCGACCAGCACCGCGATCGCGTCCGGCGCCGCCCCGCCGAACATCCCGGAGTGCACGGTGCCCCGCAGCGCGCGGACCCGGAGCTCGACGAACGCGGTGCCCCGGAGCGTCGTCACGAGCGCCGGCACCCCGACCGCGGCGTTCCCGGCGTCCATCACGACGGCGGTGTCCACGTGCCGGAAGTCGGCGGCGTGCGACGACACGTACTGCTCGAGGCCGTCGGTGCCCTGCTCCTCCGAACCCTCGACGACCACGACGAGCCCGACCGGGAACGCCCCGTGCACGTCGAGCAGCGCCCGGAGTGCCACGAGGTGCGTGACGATCCCGCCCTTGCAGTCGGCCGCGCCGCGACCGTAGAGCCGCCCCTCCCGCGGTGTCAGGGTCCACGGATCGCTCGTCCAGGCCGCGAGGTCGCCCGCGGGCTGCACGTCGTGGTGCGCGTAGAGCAGCACCGTCGGCGCCCCGGCCGGCGCGGGGTGGGTCGCGATGACCGCCTGCGAGCCGTCCGCGGTGGTGGCGAGTCGCGCCTCCAGGCCGAGGTCGCCGAACGCGACCCGCACCGCCTCCGCGACCCGGTGGCAGTCGTCGAGCGACTGCACGGCGGGGTCGTGGACCGACGGGATCGCGACGAGCGCGGCGAGGTCGTCGAGCCCGGCGGGCATGCGGGCGCGGACGGCGGCGCGCAGCGGGGAGCTGCTCACGAGCGCCCGATCTCCCAGATCCGGAACTCGCCGGACGCGTCGACCGACTTCGACAGCCCGGTCAGCGACCCCTGCCCGATGACGTTCTCCTGCCCGGCGAGCAGCGGGATGAGCGGCACCGACTCGGCGGTGTCCTGCTGGATCTGCTCGATCTGCTGCTTCCGCTTCGCCGCGTCCGGCTCGACGGCCTGCGACGCGACGAGGCCGTTCACCGTGGCGTCGTCGAAGTGGTTCGCGAGCAGGTTCACGTCGGTCGCGCCGTACGCCGGGGTCAGGTACGACGAGGCGTCCGGGTAGTCCTGGAAGAAGCCGAGCTGGAACACGGGGTACTCGCCCTTGCCGACGTTCCCGACGTAGGTGTCCCAGCTGGCCGACTGCAGGTCGACCGTGAACAGGCCGGTGTCCTCGAGCTGCTGCTGGATGAGCGCGTACTCGTCGTCGGAGCCCGAGCCGTAGTGGTCGGTCGTGTACTCGATCGGCAGCCGCACCGGAGTGGTCACACCGGCATCCCGCAGGATCGACTTCGCGTCGGCGCCGTCGTACGCGTCCTCGAACGCCTCGGTCGCGCCCTGGAACCCGTTCGGCACGATCGAGTACGCCGGGGTGTAGGTGCCCTGGTAGACGTCCTTCGCGATCGCCTCGCGGTCGATCGTCGCCGCGACGGCCTGCCGGATCGCCTGCTTCTGCGCGGCATCCTTCCCGGGCATCGTCTGCAGGTTGAAGGCCAGGAACCGGACCTCGCCGGAGTCGCCGTGCACGGTCTGCAGCGAGTCGTCCGAGGACAGCGACGTCACCTCGGTCGGGGTGAGCTGGCGGTAGGCGACGTCGGCGTCGCCCTTCTGCACGGCGAGCTTGAGGTCCGCGGACTTCGTGTACTGCTTGATCGTCACGCTCTTCGTGGCCGGCGCGTCGCCGTCGTACCGAGTGTTCGCGGTGAGGGCGATCGTCGCCCCGCCGTCCGCGGCGTCCTGCAGTGCGTAGGGCCCGGAGCCGACGACCCCGTCGTTCGCGTGCACCTTCGTCGCGGAGAACACCTTCGAGTCCACGATCGCCCCCGCCATGCTCGCGAGCACGTACGGGAACGTCTGGTCGTCCGCCTGCTTCAGGGTGAACGTCACGGTGCTGCCCGACGCCGACACCGACGCCATGTTGGCCAGCAGCGAGCCCGGGCCGTTCGTCGACCCGAGGGACACCTGGCGCTCGAACGAGAACACCACGTCCTTCGCGGTCAGGTCGTCACCGTTCGAGAACGTGAGGCCGTCCCGGATCTCGCACACGTAGTGCGTGCCGTCGGTGAAGTCGCAGGACTTCGCGACCTCGGGGCTGGTCGTGGTCTTCCCGGCGGGGTAGGTGAGCAGGTGCTGGTAGAGCTGCGTCTGCACCGTGTAGCTCCCGCGGTCCCAGGCGCCGGCCGGGTCGAGGGACGTCACGACGTCGGTGGTGCCGACGACGAGCCCGTCGACGGCGTCCGTGCCGGACGAGCCGGTGGACGCGCAACCGGTGAGCACGGCGGCGGCGGTGGCGGTGAGCGCGATGGCGCTGAGGAGTCGGGTCGTCATGTTCCTGAGGGAGTGGGGTGGTGCTTCGAGAGGGAGAAGCGGGCCGGGGGGTGGTGGCCCGTCGGTCGCGAGGTCGGCGATCATGTCGCCGAGCAACGGAGCGAACTTGAAGCCGTGGCCGGAGAACCCGGTCGCGACCGTGACCGGACCTCGACGGTCGATCACGAAGTCCTCGTCGGGGGAGTTGTCGTACAGGCAGCTGATGAACGTCGGCTTCGTCGCGTCGACCCCCGGCACGTACCGGGCGACGTACGCCTGCAGGCGCTCGGCCTCGGCGGGCACGGGGGTGAAGTCGCGGTGGTCGGGGTCGACCACGGGGCCGGTGCCGTGGAACCCGACCTTGACGCCCTCGCCCGGGGTCAGCAGGCCGTACACGTCGTCCCCGTCGGCCCAGTGAACAAAGCTCGGCCAGGCCTCGTCCGGCAGGTGGCTGGGGAAGTGGGCGGGCTGCTCCTGCGTGACACGGAGGGCCGGGAGGCGCGCCCCGCGTTCCGCGAGCAGGTCGCCCACCAGCGTGGGTGCCCACGACCCCACGGCCGCGATCACCGAGGACGTGCGGTGGGTGGACCCGTCGGACAGTGTCACGGTCACCTCGTCGCCGTGGTCCTCGAGCCCGGTGACCCGGGTGTCGAAGCAGAGGTCGGCGAGCCCCGTGCGGTCGGCCAGCGTGAGGAACACCTCGATCGCGCGGTCGGACCGGATCCGTCCCGCGGTCGCGTGCGTCAGGACGTGCCCCTCGAACGCGATGCCCGGCCAGCGCGCGGCGGCGGCGTCCGGGCTGAGGGTCTCGTGGGGGATGCCGGCGTCCGCGAGCGCCGTGGCGATGGCGTCGACGACCGCGGGCCGCCCGTGGTCGACGGCGCCCGTCCGGACGATCAGCTCCTCGCCCGCCGCGGCCTCGAGCGCCTCCCACAGTGCGAGCGCCCGGGTGGTCAGTGCGACGTACTCGGCATCGGCGTAGCCCTGCCGGAAGATCCGGGTGGCGCCGTGCGACGACCCCCGGTGGTGCCCCCGCTCGTGCTGCTCGACGAGCACGACGCGCTCGCCGCGGAGCGTGAGGGCGTACGCGGTGGCGGCGCCGACGACCCCGCCGCCGATCACGACGTGCGTCGTCGTCCGGTCGCTCATGCCGTCGCTCCGGCTCGTCGGGCATCGGCCTCGCGTCGGGCCGGCATCATCGCCACGACGTCGGCCTCGCTCGGCGCACGGGCCGGGAAGCGTGCGGGGTCGTACCGGCTCGAGTCGCCGAGGGTGGTCGTCCCGGTGACGCTCAGCTCGGCGGCGATCCGGCCGAGACCGGGGCCGTGGGTGACGCCGGACTCGTTGTCCCCGCCGGCCACCACGAGCCCGGCGAGTTCGGGGACCGGGCCGACGATGAAGTTCCGGTCGGCGGTCATCGACACCACGCCCTGCGTCGGGGTCTCGTCCGCTCCGAGCACGCTCGCCGCCTCTGGGAGGAGCCGCGCGACGATCGGGTGCACGGAGGTCCGCACGGCGTCGAGCAGGTCCGTCCGGACCGGGCGGCGCGCGGGATCGGTGCCCCGGTCCGCGCCACCGACGTGCAGCGCCTCGTACCCGCTCCCGGCGCCGTAGGTCAGGCCGCCGCGGTGCTCCCGGATCCAGAGCCCCTCGAGCTCGGGGAGCATCAGGGTCGGCAGCGTGCCCGGCAGGCCGAACGGCTTCGTGACGAGGCGACTCGCGACCACGCGCACCGTCGGGAGCTCGCGACCGAGGGGCGCGAGCAGGGCGTTCGTCCAGCTGCCGGCGGCGAGGACGACCCGCGCGGCGTCGATGACCTCGCCACCCGCGGTCCGGACGCCCGTGACGGAGCCGTCCCGCGCCTCCAGGCCCGCGACCGCGGTGTGCTCACGGATCGCGACGCCCTTCGCACGCAGCGCACCGACCAGCGCGGCGGCCGTGTCGGGCGCGCTGATCTGGATGCCGTCCGGGTGCAGGAAGCCGGCCGTCACGGCGGACGGGTCGAGCCCGGGGACGAGCTCGGCCGCCTCCGCCGGGGTGAGCGTCCGCGCACCGGCCGGGCGCAGCGCGTGGTCCTCGAACGGCGGGATGTGGTCCGCGCGGCCCTGTTCGGTGACCGTCAGCCAGACGTTCCCGTTGCGGCGGTAGCCCGTCGGACCGTGGCCGGACCCGGCCAGCCGCCGGTAGAAGTCGATGCCGTACTGCTCGACGTCGCGTTCGGACTCGTTCCAGTACCAGGCGTACCCGGCCGCCCACTGGCCCACGAACCCGGCGCCGGCGGTCGTCGTGCCACCGGCGGCGGGGCCGCTGTCGACGAGGACGACGCGCTGCCCGAGGTCGGCGAGGTGCCACGCGGTGCTCAGACCGATGATGCCGGCGCCGACGACGACCGTGGGGGAGTCGGGGGAGGACATGACCAGATCGTAGTTGCCCGGCGTCCCCGACAGGTGTCGTGCATGACGCCGTGTGACGCCGGGCGGCCGTCAGCCGTCGAACGCGTCGAGCACCGCCGCGGCGGACCGCTCGACGAGGGCGTCGTCGTAGGCGGTGTCGGGGGCGTTGCGGGTCGTGAGGACGGCGATGACGATCGGGCCGCCGTCCGGCCGGGTCACGCGTGCGACGTCGGTCCGGATGCCGCCCGCGCCGCCGGACTTGTCGACCACCGTCCAGCCGTCGGGAGCGCCGGCGCGGACGAGGGTGTCGCCGGTGGCGTTGCCGCTCATCCAGTGCTCGAGCAGCGCGGTGTCGGAGCGTCCGAGCGTCTGGCCGTCGAGCACCGTGGCGAGGGTCGCCGCGAACGCCGCCGGGGTCGTGGTGTCCTCGGTGCTGCCGGGCTCGATCGTGTTGAGGGCCGGTTCGTCGTGCACGACCTCGGTGGTGCGGTCCCCGAGCTCCGCCAGTGCTCGGTCGAGACCCGCGGGGCCTCCGATGCGGTCGAGGACGAGGTTCAGGGCCAGGTTGTCGCTCTGCCGGACCGCGGCCTCGGCGAGCTGGGCGACCGTCAGGCCGTCGGCGACGTGCTCGCTCGTGACGGGGGAGTGCCCGGCGGCGGTGGCGTCCGCCGCACTCCAGCGCACCCGTTCGTCCCGGTCGGCGCCGTGCACCGCGCGGAGGAACTGCGCCGCCGCGAACGCCTTGAGGGTCGACGCGTAGCCGAAGCGGCGGTCGCCGTTGTACGCGACGGTCTCGCCGGTGGTGGTGTCGGTCGCGACGACGCCGACCGTGGCGTCGTACTCCCGCTCGAGGTCGGCGAGGGTGCGGGCGACGGCAGCCCGGTCGGCGGCGGCGATGGTCGGGGTCGGCGAGGGCGTCGGTGCGGACGCGGGCGTGCGCGTCGGTGACGGTGCGGCCGCGGTGGTGCCCGGGCTCCCGCCGCTGCAGCCGGTCAGGGCGAGTGCGGCGACGATGCCGGCGATGACCAGGGGGAGAGCACGGCGCATGGCAGCACCCTGCCGCCCGAGCCTGGTCACCTGCCGGGAACCGGTACCCCGACCCGTGCGACCGCGACCTCCGTCCCGACGCCCCGTTCCCGGGCGAGCTCGATCACGCAGGCGGCGACGGCGAGGTCCTGCGCGCCGAGCCCGACCGAGTCGAACACGGTGACCTCGTCGTCCGTGGTCCGGCCCGGGGCACGCCCGGCGACGACCTCGCCGAGCTCAGCGGGGTGGAGGTCCTGCGGGACCGTCCCCTCGACGACGGCCTCGAGCAGGTCGCCGGACTTCGTCCATGCCGTCGCACGGCTGTCGACGAACAGGGTGCCGCGCGCCATCGCGGCGCCGTCGAGCTCCCGGTGGGTCGGGCGCGGACGTGCTCCGACCGCGTTCACGTGCTGGCCCGCGTGCAACCAGGCTCCTCGGACGACGGGATCGACCGAGGGCGTGAGGGTGCAGAGCACGTCGGACCCCTCGACCACCCGACGGGCCTCGTGCACCACCCCGCACCGCCCGGCGACGTCCGGGCCGACGGCGTCGAGGAAGCGGGCGACCGTTCCCGACGAGCGCGACCAGAGGACGATCCGCTCGAACGGTCGCACGGCCTCGAACGCGCGGACGTGCTCGACGGCGAGGTTGCCCGCGCCGAGGATCCCGAGGGTCCGGCTGCCCGAGCGGGCGAGGTGCTTCGTCGCGACCACGGTGGTCGCCGCGGTCCGGGCCCGGGTGATGGCCATGCCGTCGAGGACCGCCACGCACTCGCCCGTCACCGACGAGGACACCAGGATCGTCGACCGCTGCGAGGGCAGCCCCCGTGCGCTGTTCTCGGGGATGTCGGCCATCAGCTTGACGGCGACGAGCCCCAGTCGGTCGGACCGCACGGCCATCGGCAGGAAGAGCGCGTCGACGGCGCCGGTCAGGGCGACCGGAGCCGGCTGCTGCATCGCGCCGGTCCCGAGGTCGGCGTGGACGGCCTCCACGGCCCCGACGACGTCGACGGCGTCGATGAGACCGGCGACGTCGGCGGCGCCGAGGACGACGGTCACGACGCGGCGACGGCGGTCGAGGCGCCGAGCAGCTCCTCGAGCGACGGGGTGTGGGTCGTGAGCCCGCCGTCGAACAGGATGCGCATCCAGCGGTCGGAGGCCTCGCGGTCGACGACCGCGGTGTCCCAGACGCCCCCTGCGGCCATCTCGTCGGCGGCCCGCCGCAGCAGGGCAGCGTCCTTCTCCGGCCACCGGGCGGCGAGCACGGCCGCGATCTCGGCGTCGGCGTCGCCCGCGGTGATCTTGGCCATCGCGGCGGCGATGCCGTCGACGAACCGGTCGACCCGGTCGCCGAGCTCGTCGATGCGGTCCGTGCGCGTGTAGTAGACGCTGTTCGGCATCACGCCACCGGCGTCGAGGTGCCGGAAGACGATGGTGCCCCCACCGGCGGCGACGAGTTCCTGGGCGGAGACGAGGTCGAGGATGATCGCGTCACCGAGGCCGCCCTGGTAGAGCTCGATGAGCATCGCGGTGGAGAGGTCACGGACGAAGCGGGTCGCGGCGACGTCGAACCCGGCCTCGCGGACGAGTCCGGCAGTGAACTCGTACGGTGCGCTGCCGCCGGCCCCGGGCGCCAGGACGACCTTGCCGGCGAGCCAGTCCAGGGTGATCGGTGCGGTCTCGTCGCGGGCGACGATGGTCATCGGGAACCGGTGGTTGAGCTGTCCCACGACGGAGAGCTTCCTCGAGGTGCCGGCGTACATCGCGGGGACCCACAGGCCGCCGAGCGCGAGGTCGGCCTCGTGCGAGTCGATGTCGTCGAGCACGCCGGTCCACGGGTCGCACGCCTTCGCGGTGACGGCCAGGCCGCGCTCGGCGAACAGTCCGCCGACGTCGGCGACGTACTCGGGCAGGTAGTTCAGGCCGTTCGCGGTCGCCGAGATCTTCAGGGTGTCCATGGTGTTCTCCGATCGTGGGGTGGTGGGCCGGGGTGTCCGGCCCACCGGGGTGGTGCGGGTGGTGCCGTCGGTCAGGCGGTGGGGGTCGAGAGGGCGTTCTCGTTGACGTCCTCGAGGGACCGCCCGCGGGTCTCGGGGGCGAAGCGCGACGCGACCACGAGCACCGCGTACATGACGGCGGCGAGTCCGAAGACACCGGCGAAGGCCCACGAGCCGTACAGGGCGATGGCCGCGAAGGGCATGACCGCTCCGGCGATGTTGCCGATGCCGTTGACGATCGAGGCGCCGGATGCGCGGATCGCGGTCGGGTAGACCTCGGCGGTCCAGGCGGCGAGCGTGGTGTTCGTCAGCATCGTGAAGAACTGGAAGAGGGCGCCGAGCACGAGGATCGCGGCGGTGTCGTTGCCGAACGCCGCGAACGCCAGGGCGGTGAGGCAGCCGAGGATGCCCGCGACGGCGATGAGGGGCCGGCGTCCGACGCGGTTGGCGAGGAGTGCCGCTGCCGTGCACCCGAGGAGCGAACCGATGTTCATGATCATCGTGTAGAGCAGGCTCTGCGACACCGTGTAGCCGCGCTCGACGAGCAGGGTCGGCATCAGGAAGTTCAGCGTGACCTGGACGCCGAAGGCCATCCACGACGCGACGCCGATCGCGATCGTCCGGCGGAGCACCAGCTTGTGGAAGACCGCGGCGGGCGAGGAGTGCAGTGCGACCGGGGGCAGGTCCGCCGGCGTCAGACGCACCGGCGGCGCGGTCTCGGCGGGCGGCGTGAGCGTGTTCGAAGCGAGGATCGCGAGCGATCGGTTCGCCTCGTCGACACGGCCCTTCGAGAGCAACCAGCGCGGCGTCTCAGGCAGCTTGCGGCGGTACAGGACGACGAACAGTGCGGGGATCGCGAGGATCACGAAGGTCCAGCGCCAGACGTGGTCGTCACCACCGAGCGGGACGGCCAGCGGCCCGAGCAGCAGCAGGAAGAGGCCGTAGGAGATGAAGTTGCCGATGCCGCCGGCACCGACGTTGATGGTCGCGATGAGACCACCGCGGTACTTCGTGGCCACCATCTCGGACAGCATCGCGATGCCGATCATGAACTCGCCGCCGACGCCGATGCCGACGATGAACCGACTGACGAGCAGCATGTCGAAGTTGAACGACACCGCGCTGAGCAGGCCGCCGAGCGTGTAGACGAGCAGGTTGAGGCCGAGCGAGAACCGTCGGCCGTACTTGTCGGCGAGCCAGCCGGCCAGGAACCGTCCGACCAGGCCACCCAGGACGGTGGCGGTGTTGATCGTCGAGAGCTGCACGTCGCCGATGGCGAGCGAGGCCTTGATGTTGGTGGCCATCGCGCCGACGGAGTTCTGCTCGAGCGTGTCGAAGAACTCCCCGGCGAGGATGAGCATGAGGACCCAGAACTGGGCCCGGGTGAAGCCGATCGAGTCGAGGGCGGATCCGATGCCGCCCTCGGGTCGGGCGGCGGACGCGGTTCGGGTTGGTGCGGTGGAGCGGGTGACAGCGGACATTCGTGACTCCAGCGGGGGAAGAGTGAGGGCGGTGCACCGTGCGGTCACTCTTTTGTATACGAAAAGCTGTTTCAGGCTGGTTTCGAACACGAGACGGTTCGTTACGGCTGCCTGTGTCACGCGGACATTCAAGCATCACGGCTGGCGCCGACCAAGTCCCTCGTGGGGTTTCGTATACGTTCCTACGGGTTCAGCGCCCGGTAGATCGCTTCGTCACGGCGCAGGTGCTCGTCCATCAGCAGGCCCGCTTGCACCGAGGCGCCGCGCAGGATCGCGCCGGCGACGGCGGTGTGGTCATCGCTGCTCGACGCCACCTCGTCCTGCGTCACGCGCTCGAAGGCCCAGGCAGTCTGGTGGATCAGGTGGTCGATCATCGTCTCGAGTCGGCTGTTCCCCGCGGCGCGCGCCACCAGCCCGTGGAACGCGAACCGCGGCGACTGCGCGGCCTCGATCTCCTGGTCGGACCGTTCCTCGTGACCGACCGCGCGCAGCAGGTCGGCGCACTCGCCGCCCTGGCGACGAGCGGCGAGCTCGGCGGCCAGCACCTCGAGTCCGCGGCGGATCTGCATGAGCTCGATGACGACCTCGGTCGAGGAGTCGGCGACGCGGACGCCCTTGAACTTCTCGGACTCGACGAACCCCTCGGTCTCCAGCTGTCGGAGTGCTTCACGCACGGGGACCCGTGAGACCCCGAAGCGTTCGGCCAGGGCGTCTTCCTTCAGGCGGGAGCCGCGTGGCAGCGTACCGGCGATGATCTCGGCCCTGATCGCCTTGAGGACAGATGCCGGCTTGGACTCCACAGCACGATGCTAGTTGGAGCGAGTGACGGGAATCGAACCCGCGCTACCAGCTTGGGAAGCTGGAGTTCTACCATTGAACTACACTCGCGCACCCCGCTCAGCGGGACGTCGCAAGCCTAGCGGATTCTGCGCTGGACGCCAGCCGAGTGCCCGCCGAGCGTGGCGCTGCCGACCCGCACCGCGCCTCCTGGCCGGACCCGTGTCTCCGCTGTGAGCCGGTCCGTCTGACGGACAGGTGTCGCCCCCGTGTGTACCGTCCAGGTGGATCGAGCGACCCGCGAACCCGAGGAGGACCCGGATGGTCAGACATCCCCTCATCGACGACGTGGTCGGCCCCGCGATCGTGGTCGACTCGGCCTCGCCGGTGGTGTGGCTGACCGAGGCGCTCGCCTCCCTGCTCCGTCGGGCATCCGAGTCCGGACGCTTCGTCCTCCTCCGCACCGGGCCCGGCTCCGCGCTCACACCGGCGCTCCGGCACGCCCTCGGCGCGTACGGGGCCGCGTGGGCCGTCACGGATCCCGACGGCACGCTCCGCGACGGACGGACCGGCGTCGCAGCCTCCCGCATCGAGGACTTCGTGCACCGCGGCCCCGAGCTCGTCGGCACGCCCTCGCCGGAGCACCCCGTCGCGCGCGACTCGGTGCGGCAGATCAGCATCGACCTCACGCTGCGCCACCACGCCGAACGCGCGATCGACATCGGGTCCGCGATCGAGGCCCTCTGCGAGACGGTCGGCACCTGCCCGACGCGCTGGGGCACCGCCGAACCGCTCACCGTGCCGTGGGACCGCTGGGTCGTCACGCAGTACGCCAAGCACGAGGCCCCGGCGGTGTCGACGTCGTACGCCGTGGGCGAGGGCTTCTCGGCGACGATGACCGCGCACCTGCTCGACGGCGTGGTCGTCGAGACGATGTCCGCCGTGCTCACGATCCCCGAGGACGGCGCCGACCAGACGCTCGCGCCGCGGCTCCTCGACGCCGTGCACCGCGTCGCCGAGGACGTCGAACCCGTCTTCGGTGTGGTGATGCAGCGTCGTGGCGACGCCGACCACCTCGTCCGTGCGGTCTCGCACGGCGAACCCGCGCCGCTGGCGGTCGTGGTCGGGCCCGAGGCGACCGAGTTCCTCGACCGGGACGGCGTGTGGCCCCCGCCCCGCACGACCACCTCGACGTTCGGCGGCGGCGGTCTCGTCGTGCGCTTCGACGACGGCTGGGAAGCGCTCGAGGCGTTCCTCGACCGCATCGATGAAGACCGGTTCCTGCAGCTCGTCGGTGGTGCCCCGCTCGACCCGGCGCACGACGAGGGCACGCTGGACGGCCACGTCGGGGACGGTTCGCACGTGTTCGGCGGTCACCGTGCCCCGTGACGTCACCCTGCTCTGCCGCGGGCCGGTGGAGACGCGCGACGTCGCCGAGGCGCTGCTCCTGCACGACGAGTCCTGGGGTGTCCGGGCGCTCGACGACGGCCCGATGATGCAGGTCTGCCGGGACGCCACGCACCCGGTGATCACCGTGCTCGCGGTGCGGCGCGTGGACGCCCTCGACGAGGTCGAACGGATCCTGCCGGACGCCCCGACGCTGTCGACGCCGCTGTGGTGGGTGGACACCGTGACGCCCGAGGGGGCGGACGGCGAGTCCGGGATCTCCGCCGCGCTCGAGGCCGCGATGGACCTCGACGCGGTCTGCATCGTCCACGGCGACTGAGCACCGACCGCCTCTGCGGCCACCCGGAGTGGGGCCAGTACGAGCGCTCGACGCGACTCACGGGCCCGGGCGTGTCCCCAGTTGTGGTGCGAACGGTCGTTCCGAGACCCGCGGGTACCCGATCCGGCCCTACGGTGTGAGGACCCGAGCCGACGAGCCGGGCGCGCACGCTCCTCGTCGGCACCGCTCTTCTCACTGAACAGGGCTCCAGTGCGTACACAACCACAGAAGCGTGCCGTCGCGCGCGCTCGCAGCATCCTCTCCGGCGTCGTCGTCGCCGGCCTCGCCGGTCTCGCGCTCGTGGGGGCGGGTGCGTCCACCGCGTCCGCCGCCGCTCCCGCGCAGACCACGTTCGTGAACGAGGGGTTCACGACCGGTTCGGTCGGCGACGGCTACCTCCTGCCGTCCACGCAGTCCGGCGCGGCGAACGAGGCGTGCCTCACCGCGGCCCCGGCCTCCGGCACCAGCAACGACGGCAGCATCCCGACCTGCACCACGGACGGCAAGGGCATCGCCTCCGGTTCGGTCCGTGACGCGAGCGGCAACGGGGCGCTCCGCCTGACGACCGCGCAGGGCGACAAGGCCGGCGGCGTCGGCTCCCGCCAGTCGGTCCCGATCACCAAGGGCATCGACGCCGTCTTCGACAGCTACCAGTACAACGGCAACGGCGCGGACGGGATCGTCTTCTACCTCGCCGCGACCGACCCGTACAACCCCGAGGTCCCCGAGAAGATCGGGTACCTCGGCGGCTCGCTGGGCTACAGCGCGAGCATCACCGACAGCCAGAACGCGTCCATCGGCACGAAGGCGTCGGGGCTCTCCCACGCCTACCTCGGCGTCGGCCTCGACCGGTTCGGCAACTTCTCGAACAAGGCGTTCGGCGGCTCGGGCTGCACCGCGGACGCGTCCGCTGCCGCCTACGCGAACAACGTCACGGTCCGGGGCCCCGGCAACGGCCTGAACGGCTACTGCATCGTCTCGACGACCGCGGGCACCCCGCTCGCGGGCAACGGCACGCTCAGCCGGACCGGGGTGACCGACCGCACCACCGCGAAGGTCCCCGTCGAGATCGTCATCAACCCGACGACCTCGACCCTGCGCGCGCAGGGCACCGGGAACACGGACGTGTCGGTCGATCCGGGCACGTTCAAGGTCGTCTTCACGTCGAGCGGTGGGACCCGGCAGGTCCTGGCCGGCGCGCTCCCGACGCTGAAGGGCGGCAGCAACGTCGCGGGCGTGCCGTCCTCGTGGGTCGACCAGACCACCGGGTACCCGTACAAGCTCACCTACGGATGGGTCGCGGGCACCGGTGGATCGAACGACGTGCACGAGGTCAACGCACTCAAGACCACGACCGTCGCCGGTCCGGTGCCGGTGCTGACCGCCCAGACGGGAGGCGCGGCGAAGGTCGCGCACGCCGGCTCGGGCACGTACACCCTCACCCCCACCGTGTCGGCCGACGGTGGCTCGGAGGCGCAGCTCGTGCGCACCACCACCACCTTCCCGACGGGTGTCACGCCCGACGTCGCCACGGCGAGCGGCGACGGCTGGAGCTGCACCGCCGCCGGTCAGGTCGTCACGTGCGACCAGGCCGCGGCGGACCGCACGCCGGGTACCGTCCTGCCGACGCTGACGATCCCGTACACGGTGTCCGGCGCCGCCCGCACCGCCACCGTCTCGACCGTCGTCGCCTCCACCGACGCCGAGGCCGTGACCGTCACCCGTGCCGTCGAGGTCCAGCCGCAGTCGAGCACCGTCTCGGTCGGTGCGGCCGCAGCGGTCGTCGGCGACCGCGCCACCCTGACGGCGAGCGTCGCCTCCGGGGAGTCCGACGGGGCGACCACGCCGACCGGGTCCGTCGTGTTCACGGACACCGAGTCCGGCGCCGTGCTCTGCACCGCGACGCTCGCCTCCGGAGCCGCGTCCTGCGACGTCCCGACCTCGACGGTCGGCACCCGTGGGATCACCGCGACCTACCAGGGTGACGCCGACCACGCCTCGGCCACGGGTGACGGCTCGCTCGTCGTCTCGAAGGTCCCGACCGCGATCACCGTGACGTCGACGCCGGCGTCCACGACGTACGGCGCGACCGTGACCCTCGCGGTCGACGGCCTCGACGCCGTCGACGGCGACCGGCCCGCACCGACCGGGACCGTCGAGTTCCGCGCCGGCGGGAAGGTCCTCTGCACGGCGACCCTGCCGGCCACGAGCTGCGACGTCTCCGGGCTCGCCGCCGGGACGCACTCGGTGACCGCGGTCTACTCGGGCGACGGTCGGTACGAGGGCTCCACGGCCGTGGCGGTCGACCTCACCGTCCGGAAGGCCGCGACCACCATCACGCCGGGCACGTCCGACCCGACGGACCCGAGTGGACCGTCCGACCCGTCCGGCCCCGGCACCGACACGACGGTGACCGTGACGCACGGCGAGACCACCACGCTCGGGAGCCCGAACGTGCCGAAGGACGCCACCGGGACGATCGACTACGTCACCGACGACGGCACCGTGCTCTGCACCGCGACCCTGCCCGACACGACCTGCGACGTCCCCGCCGACCTCGCCGGGGGGACCTACCGCGTGCACGCCCGGTACAGCGGTGACGACAACTACGAGCCGGCCGAGGGCGACCCCTTCGACCTGGTCGTGACCGCGCAGCCGACCGAGCTGGTCGGCTCGACCGACACGACCCGCGCGGTCGTCGGCACCACGGTCCGCCTCAGCGCGTCCGGCCTGCCGACCGGCGCGACCGGCACGGTGACCTTCACCGCGGCGGACGGGACCGTCCTGTGCACGGCGACGCTCCCCGAGACGAGCTGCGAGACCGACGCGCTGCCCGTCGGGACGAACACCGTGACGGTGTCCTACAGCGGGGACGCGTCCTTCGCGGCGTCGACCACCACGATCGAGGTCGTCGTCGTGGCCGCACCCGCCACGGTCACCCCGGCAGCGGACCCGACCGCCGACCCGACCGCAGCGGCGACCCCGTCGCACGCGCCGGTCGGGTCGGGCACCGGTGCGCTCGCGTTCACCGGGTCGCCGCTCGCGATGGGCACGGGCATCGGCCTCGCGGCCGCACTGCTCCTCGGCGGCCTGGTGCTGCTGATGGTCCGCCGGACCCGCGCTGCCCGGGACGCCTCGGAGTAGCAAGCAGGTCGGGCAGACCCACAGGACCGCGCACCGTGCGACCTCGCACGGTGCGCGTTCCTGTTCCCGTCAGTCGCGGTCGTGCATCGCGGCGAGGCGCTCGTTGTACGCCTTGAGGTCCGCGTCCCCGTCCCGCTCCGCCTTGCGGTCGAGGCGCTTCGCGTCACGGGTGTCCGACCTGACCCAGTTGCGCACGACGAGCAGCGCGACGAACACCATCGGCAGCTCGGACGCGCCCCACGCGATCCCGCCGCCGGTGTGCTGGTCGGCGAGGAGTGCGGCGTCGTTCGTCTGCCCGAGCGCGTGGAACCAGTCGATCGCGAAGACCGACTCCGACGTCATGACCGCGACGCCGAAGAACGCGTGGAACGCCAGGGTCGCGAGCAGGGCGATGATGAGGATCGGGTACTGCGGTCGCTTCGGACCCGGGTCGACGCCGACGAACACCCAGAAGAACAGGTACCCGCTGAACACGAAGTGCACGATCATCGCCACGTGCCACTCGTGCGACTGCATGGCGTACTCGTACGCGGGCGTGAAGTAGAACACGACGAGGGACCCGGCGAAGATCACCCCGGCGACGGCCGGCTTCGCGAGGAACTGCATGTACCGCGAGTGCGTGAAGAGCATGAGCCACTCACGGGCACCGCGCGAGCCGTCGTTCCGCACCGGCAGGGTCCGCAGCGCGAGCAGCACCGGCCCGCCGAGCACGAGCGGCAGCGGCACGAACATCATCAGCAGCATGTGCTGGAGCATGTGCGACGAGAAGTGGATCATCCCGTAGACCGCCGGCCCCGCCGACGTCGTCCAGATGAACAGCGCGCACCCGAGCAGCCACGCGATCGTGCGTCCGACGGGCCACTTGTCGCCGCGCTTCCGGAGCTTCCGGACGGCGAGCAGGTACCAGCCGGCCCCGACGACCGCGAGCGCCAGCCACACCCAGTCGATGTGCCACTGGGTCAGGTAGGTCTGCACGGTCTGTGGGGGCGGGTACGGGAACCCGATGAGTCCGGAGCGGGTGTCGTCCCCGGTCTCCGGCGTCTGCGGGATCGGCGGCTGCGAGCGGGAGACGGCGACGGAGACCCCGATGGCGATCGCCATGAACACGATCTCGGCGAGGGCGAACCGCACGAACACGCGGCGGTCGAGCGGCGCGCGGAGGAGCCCCGGCACGAGCCGCCGCCGCTGGACGACCCCGGCGAGCCCGAGCAGTACGAGGATGGCGGCCTTGACCGTGATGAGCCATCCGTAGGTCGTCGTGAACAGGTCGAGCGGGCCGGTCAGTCGGAGCGACGCGTTCACGATGCCCGAGAACGCGACCGCGGCGAACGCCCACCCCGCGAGCGTCGAGTACCGCGACACGACCCGCCCGGTGGCGCCCTTCGTCCGGGTGCGCAGGACGAGCACGGCGACGAGCCCACCGGCCCAGACGCACACGGCGACGAGGTGGACCGCGAGCGAGTTCACCGCGTTCGCGTGCTCGAGCGACCCGGCCGCGTGCCCGGACAGTGCGAGCGGCAGCAGCGCGAACAGCCCGGCGACCGTCGCCACCGCGAGCGTCGTCACCCGGGTGGCGAAGGCGGCGACCACGGTCGCGACGAGGATCGCCACGGCCGACACCACGAGCGCCTGCCCGATCTCGACCTGGAACGCGAAGAGGGTGAAGTTCCGCGCGAACACCGGGTTCGTCAGCGGGACGCCGAGGGTGTTCGCGCCCGTCAGCACGATGCTCACCACGGCCGCGAGGAACCACACCGAACCCGTCGCGGCCGCCCAGCGCGCGGCGCGGTGCTGCACGCTCGACATCGCCCGGTGGTCCTTCTTCTGCGCCGGGAGCGCGAACGCCGCGACGACGAGCAGGCCGATCGTCAGCGCCGCCATGGTGTCGTGCACCACGCGCGCGACGGGCAGCCCGTACTCGACGAGGTCGCCGGCAGACACCAGTTGCTGGTTCGCGGTGAAGGCGCCGGTGAGCGTCATCCCGAGGATCGAGCACGCCACCGCGAGCGGGACGGCGACGACGAGGACCGTCGCGACGGTGGACGTGCGCGCGGTGACGGGCGCCGATTCCGGCGCCGCGCCTCCTGGCTGGGTTTCGGGTGACGTGACGGTCATGACCGTCCAATCGTAGGCGTGTGGGCCTGGAGGCGCGGCGTGCGTCGCGCGCACCGGCTGCGGCCCGCCTCAGGTCACGACGTCAGACGCGGCGCTCCCAGATGCCCTCGCTCCCGACGCCCACGAACCCGACGGCCTCGTTGACGTCGAGCATCGGGCGGTTCTCCTCGGCGTTGAACGTGATGATCGAGGGTCGCCCCGGGAAGTCCTGCTCGACGCGTTCGATCCCGGCCACCTTGAGCAGCCAGCCGAGCCGGTGCCCGCGGTGCTCCCGCAGCACGAGGGTGTCGCCCTGCATGACCGGCTGGTGCACCGCGTCCGGTACTGCCAGCTGCGTGAAACCGGCCAAGGTGGTCGTCGGGAGGTGTTCGACCGCGACCGTGACCATCGTGCGCGGCGAGCGTTGCAGCTGCTCCTCGTGCTCCTGCAGGCGCTCGCGCGTCCAGACGTCCTCCGGCTCCTCCATGTCGCCCTCGGGAGCGTCGGTGCTCATCCGGGTCTCGAGCAGCGCGATGCCGTCGAGCCACTGCTCCGGCGTCGGCCCGGCCCACGCCTGCACCCGGTAGTCGGGTCCGGCGGCGGCCGCTGCCCGGTCGTGGAGCTCGCGCACTACGGAGTGGTCGGCCGGCAGCGCCAGGCGACTGATCCGGTTGACCTGCCCGAAGCGCCAGCCGCGCCCGCTGAGGAACCGTGCGCCGGCTTCGTCCTCGGGCACGGCGCCGTGGCCGGTGGGCGGGACGAGGTACCCCGGTCCGGACGCCGGTCCGACCTGCCGTGACACCGCGTACGTCTTCCACTGGGTGCGACCGTCGTCGCGGGCGGTGCCCTCGAGGTGCTCGGCCAGCAGCGTGCCGATGCCTCGCCGCTGGTGGTCCGGCGCGACGGCGACCGCGATCCAGCAGTTCGGGGTCCCCGGTGCCTGCTTGGTGTCGTAGGAGCCGGCCGCCACGACGTCGCCGTCGGGATCGCGCACGACGAAGAGGCGGCTCGGTGCCTCGGGGTCGAGCAGGTACGGCAGCTGTTCCTCGGGCGTCCAGAGGATCTCGGGCAACCGGGTGACGGCGACCTCGGCGGCGTTCTGCACACGGACCCAGTCGCGGAAGGCCTGCACCGTCGCGGCGTCGTCGTCCATGGTGGCGGGCACGTCGAGTTCGTGCACGGTGTACGCGGTCATGTCGGTTCCTCCTGGCCGTGTGACGCCGCCCGACGCTGGGCAGCCTCGCAGCTTACCGGTGCCGTTCCGCTGCCGCTAGGCTCGTCGCGTGCTGCTCTCCGACCGCGACATCACCGCCCAGCTGGCCGAGGGCCGGATCGGCCTCGACCCGTACGACGCCTCGCTCGTCCAGCCGTCGAGCATCGACGTCCGGCTCGACAAGTTCTTCCGGTTGTTCGACAACCACAAGTACCCGCACATCGACCCGGCGGTCGACCAGCCCGATCTCACCCGGCTGGTCGAGACCGACCCGGACGAGGCGTTCGTCCTGCACCCGGGGGAGTTCGTGCTCGGCTCGACGTACGAGGTCGTCACGCTGCCCGACGACATCGCGGCACGGCTCGAGGGCAAGAGCTCGCTCGGGCGCCTCGGCCTCCTCACCCACTCCACGGCGGGCTTCATCGACCCGGGCTTCTCCGGGCACGTGACCCTCGAGCTCTCGAACGTGGCGACCCTGCCGATCAAGCTCTGGCCGGGCATGAAGATCGGCCAGCTCTGCTTCTTCCAGCTGTCCAGCCCCGCCGACAAGCCGTACGGCTCCGCCGAGTACCAGTCGCGGTACCAGGGGCAGCGCGGTCCGACGCCGTCCCGCTCGGCGCAGAACTTCCTGCGGACGGACGTCTCCCGCCGCTCCTGACCGGCACCCGGGTGGACGTCGGACGTCAGACCACCGCGATGTACTCCCTGATCAGCGCGACGAAGCGTGGCCCGGCGATCCCGGAGTCCGCGAATCGTGCATCGGCCGGCCTGATGCTCCGGAGGGTTCGTGCGGTGTCCAGCCGGCGCCCGCTCACCGGTTCGGTGTCGAGGGCCCACCCGCCGACGGCGTCGGCACCGTGTGCATGACGGATCTCCAGCAGGTGCCCGAGGTCTGCGAGGTCCTTCGTGGAGCGGCGCGAAGCCCAGGCGTACGTCTTGAGGATCGTCGCCATCTCGACGGTCGGGACCCGGACCACGAAGCGCTCTTCGCGACCGTGGGTGTCGACCACGGTCGTGTCGACCTCGATCGGGTCCTGTGCGAGGACGACGTCGAGGCCGGGACTCGCGTCGAAGTGCCGCCCGCCGAGGTGCCGTGGGCGAAAGCGTCCGTCGAGCGACTCCACGAGCAGGTCGATCGTTCGGCCGTCCCGCTCGAACCGGTTTCCGGCGGTTGCCCGGTACGCGTCGGCGAGCAGCCTGTCGACCACGTCACCGCGGGCCGCGATCTCAGTGCTCACGCCCGCGTCAGCGTCGACGGTCCGCCGCGCCGCGAGTCCGTCGACCGGGAACGCTGTCAGGAGCAGTCCGACCATGTGGCCTCCGACGATGCGCGCGGCGCTGCGATCGGCGATCGCGCGTACTGCGTCACCGAGCGAGGCGAAAGCGAGTTCGTCGGCGACCGAGGTGCACGGGACCACCACGCTCACACGGATCACCGTTCGTCCCGCCCGTCGAGCGTGACGCGGCGCAGTGCCAAGACCGCGTCGTCGCGGTCGGGACCCCGGGAGTTGGCGACCTCCCATGCCGTGACCAGCGGATCCGTGAGCGTCGGTGCGCCGTGCGGGTCCCAGGCTCGAGCGGTCGCGAAGACGGTGGGATCTGCGGGGACGACCACCGCGAGCGTCTCGTCACCGGGTGGTGCCGTGGTGAAGCGTGCCGCGAGGTCGAGGTCGGCCTCGCTGTAGAGGACCGCGACGGCCGGGCGACGAACCGGCGCGAGGGTGTCGGCGGCCGAGTCGCCGGAGACGAGCACCGGACGTGACTCGGAGCGCGCTGCCTCGACTGCCCGCTGCCGCTGGAGGTCGAGCGCGGCCACGCTCGTCCAGCGTCTGCGTACCCCCGACGGGCCCGGGTACGCCGACAGGAACTCGTCCCACAGTGCTGAGGCATCACGACCGACCCATCCTCCGGCCGTTCGCTCCACGCCGAGGCTGTGCAACGCGGGCAGGGCGAGCGCGATCGCCTGCTGGGTGACGCCCGTCTCGCTCGCGAGTTCGGACTGTGTTCGCGGAGCGCCGGTGCGCACGAGTGCTCGCATCAGCGCGAACCGTCCCCAGGGCGTGCGGCCGCGTGAGCCACGCACCGGGGCCGGAACGGGCGTCCGCGACCACTCGGTGCCGTCGATCAGTACGGCACCTTGGTCGACGGCCGCGACGATCACCCGCGGGTCAGCGAGCGCGATCGCGCGGAGGGAGGCGGTCGATCGTGGAACGACGTACAGCAGCGCTTCAGCCGCCATCGCGCCTCGGCCGAGAGTGCCCAGCTCACGCATCACGCGCGCCGGGGTCGGAGGGGTGTCGAGCGCCCGGATGAGCACGTGGCGGAGTCCCTGCCGAGACGTCAGAGTGGCGGTCCGTGACGAGGTCGCACGGACGGAGAGGTCCAGGTCGGGCACAACTGTCTCGAGCAACTCGAGGCCCCGCACGACGTCCATGGCGTGATCGTACAAGCAAAGCGGACGTCGAATGGAAAAACTTGTATTCGGCATAACGCGGCCCGCGATATCGCCCGTCGCAATCTCCTGGACGCGGCACTCCGAACCGCAGGATGTGCGTAAAGAAATGTCGCATTCTGTGTATCGTGGCCGCATGTCCGCAGTACTCCCACGACCCGCGCCGCCAGTGTCGGCAGCCGGGCTCATCCGGGACGCCCGCCTCCGCGCCGAACTCACCCAGGTGCAGCTCGCCGACCGCGCCGGCGTCACGCAGAGCGTCATCAGCACCTACGAGAACGGACGCCGCGAGCCGTCCCTCGCCGCACTGCAGCGGCTCCTGCTCGCAGCGGGGTTCACGGCCGCGATCGACCTGCACCCCGTCGAGGAACCGCCGCCCCTCCGCGAACGGGTGATGGCCGCACGGCGGGAACTCGTCGCGATCGTGCAGCGCCTCGGTGGCCGCAACCCCCGGCTCTTCGGCAGCGTGGCCCGGGGCGAGGACGGCCCGGCGAGCGACGTCGACCTGATGGTGGACCTCGATCCCGGGCTCGGCATCTTCGCGCTCATGCGGATCCAGGACGAGGCGGAGCAGCTCCTCGGCGTGCGGGTGGACGTCGTGGACGCCGCCGGCATGGGCGCCGACGCCGTCCGGGACGCGGTGCCGCTGTGAGCCGCGACGTCGGGGACCGGCTCGACGACGTGATCCGTGCCTGCGGGGTGATCCGTGCCTACGTCGACGACGACGCCCTGCCGGAAGGCCTCGTGTACGACGCGGTCCGGATGCGACTGGTCGAGATCGGCGAGGCGGTCCGGATGCTCCCGAGCGCGGTGACGTCGACCGAGCCGAGCATCCCGTGGTCGCGGGTGTCGCTCCTCGGCGAACGCCTCACCCGGCGGTACTTCGACACGACGCCGGCGGTGGTGTTCGGGACGGCCCGGGTGGACGTGCCGTCGCTCTGCGAGGCGGTCCACCGCCTGCGCGCCGCGCACGCAGCGCGCGGTGACCGTCGGGGCGCGGCAGGGGCAGTGGACCCGACGCAGTGACGGACGGGAGGCGCGGGTCGGCCCCGGACCGCGCCTCCCGTCCGACCGTGCCCCCGCCGCGAACGCGGGACGGCCCCGTCTCGCCGGAGCGAGACGGGGCCGTCGTCGTGTGATCGGGGAGATCAGCCCTTCTTGGCGAGTGCCTCGAGGGTGTCGTTGCCCTTGTAGGCCTCGACCGCGTTCTCCTTGGTCACGAGGACCGGGGTGAGCTCGATCGCCGGAACCGTCTTGACGCCGTTGTAGTTGTTCGTCTTGTCGATCTTGGTGTCGGGCTTGTTGCCCTTCGAGAGGTCGGACACCAGGTCGATGGCGGCCTGCGCCTCCTCGGTGGTGTTCTTGTAGATCGTCGAGTACTGCGTGCCCTGCATGATGAGCGGGATCGACGCGGTCTCCGAGTCCTGGCCGGTGACGACCGGGTTCGGCTTGCCGGCGGCCTTCGTCGCGGTCAGGATCGCACGGGCGAGGGTGTCGTTCGGCGACAGGACGCCGTCGAGCTTGGTGTCACCCGAGTAGTACTGCGACAGCAGGTCGGTCATGCGGGACTGGGCGTTCTGCGCGAGCCAGCCCTTGGTCTGGACCTTCTGGAAGGTCTCCTGGCCGGACGTGACCTTGACGGTGCCGTCCTTGATCTTCGGCTCGAGGACGTTCATCGCACCGTTGAAGAACACGGTGGCGTTCGCGTCGTCCGCCGAACCGGCGAAGAGCTCGATGTTGTAGGGGCCGTCACCCTTCTCGGCCTTGAGGCCGTCGAGGAGTGCCTGCGCCTGCAGCTGGCCGACCTTGTAGTTGTTGAACGCCACGTAGTAGTCGACGTTCTTGGTGTTCAGGATGTTGCGGTCCCAGGCGATGACGGTGACGCCCTTCGCCTTGGCGGCCTTGACCTGCGAGCCGAGCTGCGAACCGTCGGCGGCACCGATGATGACGACCTTGGCGCCCTTGGTGACCATGCCCGAGATCTGCGACTGCTGGTCCGGGACGGGGTTGCCGGCGTTGGCGTACTGGATGTCGGCCTTGAAGCCGGCGTCCTCGATCGACTTCTCGAACGCGGCGCCCGCGAGCACCCAGTTCTGCGAGGTCTTGGCCGGCAGGGCGACACCGATGAGGTCGCCCTTCTTGATCTCGGTGCTCGAGCCCGAGTCCGAGCCGGAGGTGCCGCGAGCCGAGCAGCCGCTGAGGGCGAGGCCCGCGACGAGCGCCAGGCCGATGCCGGCGATGAGCTTCTTGCGCATGTGAGTGCTTTCTCTTCGTTGAGGGGTGGTGCTGTGGTGAGGGGTTCGAGCGCCCCGGGAGCCCGGGGCGCCACGTCTTTACTGGGTGTTGACCTTGTCCGGCTGGTCCTGGATGGACTGCGGCTGCTGGGCTGCCACCGTGTTCTGCTCGGTGTCCTTCTTCTGGAACTGCCGCATCATGCCGCCGATGAGCGACGGGCGGCCCTGGGACTTCGAGTAGACGTCGAAGGCGACCGCGACGAGGAGGACGAGACCACGGATGATCTGCACCTTGTTCGACTCGATGCCCATGAGCTGGAGGCCGTTCGACAGGAGCGCCATCACGAGGCCACCGATGATCGACCCGGAGATCGTGCCGATGCCACCCGCGACCGCGGCGCCACCGACGAACACGGCGGCGATCGCGTCGAGCTCCCAGCCGGTGCCGTCAGCCGGACCCGAGGCGTTCGAGTAGCCGACGAACACCATGCCGGCGACCGCGGCGAGCACGGACATGTTCGCCATGACGAAGAAGTTGACCTTGCGGGCGCTGACACCGGAGAGCACCGCGGCGCTCGCGTTGCCGCCGACCGCGTAGACCTGGCGACCGAAGATCGTGTTCTTCGTGATGAAGCCGTAGATGATCGTGAGGACACCGAGGATGATCGCGACGATCGGGATCGAGGTACCGACGGGGCCGGCGCCGAACAGGTAGGTCGCGACGAGCGTGACGGCGACGAGGACGCCCGTGCGGACGATCGACACCCACAGCGGCGGGACCTCGGCCTGCATCTTCTTGCGGCGGGAGCGGCCGCGGGCCTCGATGACGATCAGGGCGATGATCGTGGCCAGACCGATGAGCAGCGTGCCGTTCGAGTACCCGAAGTCCGGGCCGAAGTCGCCGAGGTAGCCGGCGCCGATGGCGTTGTACGAGTCCGGGGTCGGCACCGAGGTCGACTGGCCGATGATCTGGTTCGCACCGCGGAAGATGAGCTGACCGGCCAGCGTCACGATGAACGCGGGGACCCGGACGAACGCCACCCAGAAGCCCTGCCAGGCGCCGACGAGGGCGCCGACGGCCAGGCCGAGGATGATCGCGGCCCATGCCGGCCAGTGCCACACGGACATCGACTGCGCGACGATGATGCCGACGAACGCCGCGACCGAACCGACCGACAGGTCGATGTGGCCGGCGATGATCACCATCACCATCCCCAGCGCGAGGATCAGGATGTAGGAGTACTGCAGGAACAGGTTGATGACGTTCGTCGGCTCGAGGATCAGGCCCTTGGTCGTGATCGAGAAGAAGATCACGATCGCGATCAACGCGATGATCATGCCGTACTGGCCGATGCTGTTGCCCTTGCCGAACAGCAGTTTCAGGTTCTTCATGAGACGAGAGCGCCCTTCCGCGCGGAGGTCATGCTGCGCATGAGCGTTTCTGGATCGGCCTGTTCCGAGGGGATGTCGGCCGTGATCTGGCCCTCGAAGATCGTGTAGATCCGGTCGGAGAGGCCGAGGAGTTCGGGGAGCTCGGAGGAGATGAGGATGATGCCCTTCCCCTCGGCTGCGAGCTGCTGGATGATGCCGTAGATCTCGAACTTGGCGCCCACGTCGATGCCGCGGGTCGGTTCGTCGAGGATGAGGATGTCCGGGTCGGTGAACATCCACTTCGACAGGACGACCTTCTGCTGGTTGCCGCCGGAGAGCTTGCCGACGTTCTCCTCGACGGTCGGCACCTTCGTGCGGAGCAGCTTCCGGTACTTCTCGGCGACGTTGTACTCCTCGAGGGAGTCCACGACGCCGGCCTTCGAGATCTTCTGCAGGTCGGCCGCGACGGTCGATCGCTTGACCGTGTCGAGCAGGTTGAGGCCGAGCGCCTTGCGGTCCTCGGAGACGTAGCCGATGCCGTGCTCGATCGCCTGCTGGACGTTGGTGACCTTGATCTCCTCGCCGTCCTTGATGATCTGCCCGCCGAGCCACGTGCCGTAGGAGCGGCCGAAGATGCTCATCGCGAGCTCGGTGCGGCCGGCGCCCATCAGACCCGCGAAACCGACGATCTCGCCGCGCTTCACGTGGAAGTTCGAGCCCTTGCAGACCAGGCGCGAGGAGTCGAGCGGGTGCTGGACGGTCCAGTCGCGGACCTCGAAGAAGGTCTCGCCGATCTTCGGGGTGCGGTCCGGGAAGCGGCTCTCGAGCGAGCGGCCGACCATGCCGCGGATGATGCGGTCCTCGTTGACGCCGTCGCCCTTGACGTTCAGCGTCTCGATGGTCTTGCCGTCGCGGATGATCGTGATCTCGTCGGCGATCTGCTCGATCTCGTTCAGCTTGTGGCTGATGATGATGCTCGAGATGCCCTTGGCCTTCAGCCCGACGATGAGGTCGAGGAGGTGCTGCGAGTCGTTCTCGTTGAGCGCCGCGGTCGGCTCGTCGAGGATGAGGAGCTTGACGTCCTTGTGCAGGGCCTTGGCGATCTCGACGAGCTGCTGCTTGCCGACGCCGATGTTCTTGATCTGCGTGTCCGGGTCGTCGGCGAGGCCGACGCGGGCGAGCAGGTCCTGTGCACGGAGCTGGGCGCTCGTCCAGTCGATGACGCCGAACTTGCCCGGCTCGTTGCCGAGGAACAGGTTCTCGGTGATCGAGAGCTCCGGGATCAGCGCGAGCTCCTGGTGGATGATCACGATGCCGGACTGCTCGGACTGCTTGATGTCCTTGAACCGGACCTCTTCGCCCTCGAAGACGATCTCGCCGTCGTAGGTGCCGTACGGGTAGACGCCGGACAGGACCTTCATGAGGGTCGACTTGCCGGCGCCGTTCTCGCCGCAGATCGCGTGGATCTCGCCGGCACGGACGCTGAGCGAGACGTCGGACAGCGCCTTGACACCAGGGAACTCCTTGGTGATCGAGCGCATCTCGAGGATCGTCTCGGGTGCGGTGATCGACCGGGTCTCGAGGCCGGTGTCGATCGGGGTTGACGCCACGGTGCATCTCCTTCTGCCGCTGCGATGCGGCAGTCCTTCGGGTGGTTCTGCGAGCGGCGACGAAGGGCACAGGAGGCCTGTGTGGACTTCGTTGTCGCGTCCGGAGTCCCGCGTCGTGACGGTCATGTGACCGTTCACATCGGCGGAACGGAGGTAATACTACGCACGCGATCGGCGCGCCTGTCAATTCGGTTTGGTCGCGTTTGTGTAACGGGCCGCGTGATCTGGCGGAACCGGGCACCGCACGTCCCCCGCGTTGGGGTACCCGGGTGGGTCGATGACGGCCTGGAGGCGCGGGTCGGCGCCGCCCCGCGCCTCCCGTCCGCGCGCGCGCGCCCACCGCGCGGGGCCGCGCCC
>NZ_JABXGF010000120.1:0-312 GCF_025407985.1 Curtobacterium sp. C2H10
GGCCAGCACCGGTGGTGCCCCACTCCAGCGCTTCTTTCGCATTGTAAGCGGCCACCCCTTTCGAACGGCCAATCAGAATGCTGTTACGCAGCGCGGCCTTTTCGTAGGAATCCAGACGCTTTGGCATCCACTCAAGGAATTCACGCAGCAGGCGATCCCAGCCGCGCGGCAGGTCATGCGCGACGCCGCCGATGCGGAACCACGCAGGGTGCATACGGAAACCGGTGATGGCTTCTACCAGATCGTAGATTTTCTGGCGATCGGTAAAGGCAAAGAACACCGGCGTCATGGCGCCAACGTCCTGAATAAAGG
>NZ_JABXGF010000121.1:0-311 GCF_025407985.1 Curtobacterium sp. C2H10
GTAGAAGCCGACGATATCCGGCTGAATGCCTAAGAAAATCACCTCGCCGACGTCCTCTTTCAGCTGATCGATCAGATAGTTGAGCGGCATATTGTGGGTGGTCATCATAAACATTTCGGCGATATCGTCAGGATCGACGATGCGGATCGCGCCGGGACTGAGCCCCATGTCGGTCGCGTCGACGATCAGCAGGCGATCGGGGCGCAGCTCGCGGATCGCGACGATGTCGTTTTCCGGAGCGCTGCCGCCGTCAATGACCACCCAGCGGCCCGTCGGGTTTGCCGCGCACGTTTCCGCCAGCAGCGGACCCG
>NZ_JABXGF010000122.1:0-303 GCF_025407985.1 Curtobacterium sp. C2H10
CATAGGTGCCGGTTTCGTTCACGTGTTACTTTATCTGGCACTGTTCACTATTGTTATTAGCGGCTACCTCATATCCACAGCCGATGGCAAACCGATAACCGTCTTTGGCTGGTTTTCTGTACCCGCGTTCATATCTGACGCCGCGATACAGGCTGATACTGCGGGCGTAATACACCTGTGGGTTGCATGGGGCGTCGTGGTGGTATCCATTCTTCATGGCCTGATGGCAATTAAGCACCATTTTATTGATAAAGACGCAACGCTGCTCAGAATGCTGGGTAAAACGTCAATACACTCTGGAGT
>NZ_JABXGF010000123.1:0-303 GCF_025407985.1 Curtobacterium sp. C2H10
CGCTGGAGCCGAGCAGAAACGCCATGATGCTGGCGATCCCCGGCCCGCCGTCCGACTCGTACTTCATCGAGGAAGGAATGCCGAACGCCTGGCACAGGTCCTCCTGCGGCAGGCGCAGCAGCCGCGTGTTTTCCTGCGCCCAGCGGCGGTCAAAGCGCTCAACGGCCAGCGCCCGGATGCTGCGGGTGGTGATAATTTCCGCGCCCGGCACGGCAAAGCCCAGCGCCCGCGCGAGGGCCAGACAGAGATATTCGTTATCGACGCTTTCGCTGAGATCCAGCACCGCGTCCGGCTGCCTTATCT
>NZ_JABXGF010000124.1:0-302 GCF_025407985.1 Curtobacterium sp. C2H10
GGGTAAAGGCATTGCCGCAGCATCCCTCGCAGCTATTCTCGAGGCCCGTGGGCTTAACGTGACCATGATGAAACTGGATCCGTACATCAACGTCGATCCGGGTACCATGAGTCCTATCCAACACGGGGAAGTGTTCGTTACTGAAGACGGCGCTGAAACCGACCTGGACCTGGGCCATTACGAGCGTTTCATCCGCACCAAAATGAGCCGCCGCAATAACTTCACTACGGGTCGTATTTACTCCGACGTCCTGCGCAAAGAGCGCCGTGGTGATTACCTGGGCGCAACCGTACAGGTTATTC
>NZ_JABXGF010000125.1:0-294 GCF_025407985.1 Curtobacterium sp. C2H10
CAATGAAACATGGTGAATGTATAAAATTTAATTTTTCTTGATTATCAAAAGGATTCAAAATTCTTATCAACTCTTCCTGAGAGTCATCATCAAGCTCTGGAAGATCCAAGTGGCTATCAATAAGATTAAATTCTTGTATATACTTATCCTTGGCTGATTTAATAGAGTCAACAGCCGTTGTCGCAGCGCCAGAAAATGAAGTGTAAAGTTTGGACTCACCTAAATATAATCTCAACTCACCATTAATAAATTGCGCATGTATACTGTCGGCACCATAAACCGGCATTCTTGCAC
>NZ_JABXGF010000126.1:0-283 GCF_025407985.1 Curtobacterium sp. C2H10
GCCATGCTCTATATCTTTGATTTAGGTAATGTGATTGTCGACATCGACTTCAACCGGGTACTCGGGACGTGGAGTGATTTAAGCCGCATTCCGCTGGCGACGCTGAAGCAGCACTTCACCATGGGTGAGGCGTTTCGCCAGCACGAGCGCGGTGAAATCAGCGACGAAGCCTTCGCTGAAGCGATGTGTCATGAGATGAATATGGCGCTGAGCTATGAGCAGTTTTCCCACGGCTGGCAGGCCGTATTTGTGGCTCTCCGCCCGGAGGTCATCGCGATTATGC
>NZ_JABXGF010000127.1:0-280 GCF_025407985.1 Curtobacterium sp. C2H10
GCCTCGTTGAACAATCGCCGCACTATCATGACGGCCAGTTTCATAACCAGCTGTCCACGCCGAGCTTTACCGGGCAGAAAAATATGCTGGCCGCGATGTGGGATTTTTTGGTGACCAAACGCGAAAACGCCAGGCCGCAGCAGCCGCTGCCGCTGGTCAATACCGATCTTGCCAGCCTTCCGGCGGGGGAGGACGCGATGGTGTGGCTCGGCCACTCCTCCTGGTTTTTGCAGCTGGCGGGCAAACGTATCCTGATTGACCCGGTCTTCAGCAGCTATGC
>NZ_JABXGF010000128.1:0-280 GCF_025407985.1 Curtobacterium sp. C2H10
GGCTACGGCCAAGGCGGCATTCTGACCGAAGCGGTACGCAAGCGCCCGTACAGCGTGGTGCTGCTTGATGAAGTGGAAAAGGCCCACCGCGACGTCATGAACCTGTTCTATCAGGTGTTCGATCGCGGCTTTATGCGCGACGGTGAAGGACGCGAAATCGACTTCCGTAACACCGTAATTCTGATGACTTCCAACCTCGGCGGCGACCCTATCATGCAGCTGCTGGACGACCGGCCGGAAGCTACCGAAGTTGATTTACATGAACTGCTGCGCCCCATTC
>NZ_JABXGF010000129.1:0-279 GCF_025407985.1 Curtobacterium sp. C2H10
GTCCTCGAATACGGCTTCGATCACCACGTCGCGGTGGGCAAACCCTTGATAATCCGTGGTCCCGGAGATAAGGGCCAGCTGGCGGTCGCGCTCGCTGGCGCGCATATAGCGGCGGCGTACCTGCTTGTCCAGCAGCGCCCAGCTGTACTTCAACGCATGGTTAATCCCGGTGGCCTGAATATCCTTGATTCGCACCGGCAATCCGCCTTTGCTGGCGGTAACGTAAGCTATTCCCCCGCCCATCAGACCGCCGCCGAGAACGGCGACGCTGTTTAAAGG